>CAZWCL010000200.1:0-6776 GCA_964632265.1 uncultured Hyphomicrobiaceae bacterium
CCCTGAACGACTCTGGATGATGGCCCTTTTGGCCGCGGGGCTTTGCGCCTGGGGCTGCAAGGATGATGGGCAGAGCACCGTCTGGGACACCGGCGCCTTCGATGATACCGGGACCGGCCCCGCGCAGACCGACGAGTGGACCATAGAGCAGGTCGAGGATGAGGATGTCGGGCTTCAGGCGCGGCTCGCCGTCGCCATCGGACCTTCGCCCGATATGGCGTCGTTCGGTCTCGGTTGGCGAACCACCCCGCGCGAACATTTCGCCCATCAGCGCGATGCGCCCACGAGGTCCGTCACGCTCATCGAATTCGAGCTGATACGTCGGGCAACTGGCGTTGCAAAGACCGCAGCGCACGCATTGCCGAACGATGTCATCGAGCGCTCTCGATAGACCACCGTCACTTTGTCGCTCATCGCCTTTTTTGACAGGTGATTTCAAAGATCACAGCCCCCGCATGAGCTAGACATGGGCATAGAGCCGGTTTGCGCCCAAAATACCAGCAGGGTCGAAGACCTGCTTGAGCCGCCGCGTCATGAAGTCGACCCCGGAACGCATGGGCTCATATACATCGACGTCCGCCTTGACGTCGCCGCTGGATCTGACGAGCGTAGCGTGTCCCCCGGTTGACGCGATCACCCGCCGAATCTCGGTGGCCCCCGCATCGGCCGACTGAGGCACCTCCAGCCAGATTAGACCCCCAGCCCAATCATACACCGCATCGACCGCCATGTAGCGTCTGATACTCGAGACAACCTCGAACGCACGCGACGGCCGCGTCACGATACGCCACAAGGGTGGCGACAGCGTAGCGCCATGTGTGCTTGCCGGGCCCGGCCCAAGGTCTCTTGCTGGCGCCGGGCTCCGGCTCGCCGCTCCATACGGCGCCATAACGTTCAGGTGCCGAACATCGCACCAAAGGGCTTCGCTTGGCCTCTCATCGAGTTCATGCATCGTGCCATAGGGTTGCAGCACTTCGCCGAGGCGAGCGACACTGCCCCTCATCCCGGCACGGCTTGCCTCGAGCCGCAAAACAGTCAGCGATTGGCCATCGTTCGGCAGCCCCTCGATATCGAGACGCTGGGCCATGCCGGGCTCGAAGTGAACAGTCCCGGTGACCTTGAAAGGAGTGGCGACAGCATCCGACATGGCCTTGATCGCGATCTCCTCGGTCAGGCCGACGAAGACGACAGAGCGGCTCTCTTCAGGCAGCCACGCCGTCCTGAGAGAAACTTCCGCAATCGCGGCAAGAGTGCCCCAACTGCCGGTAAGCACACGCTTGAGATCAAACCCGTCGACACCACGCGCGACAGCGCCACCGGACCTGAAAACATCGCCTCGCCCGCTCACCCCTCTAAGGCCGAGTAAATTGTCGGCAACGCCACCGGCGACGATACGACGGCTGCCGGCAAGGTTCGAGTTGACCACACCTCCGATTGTCGTCCGGCCCGCAGTCCCGCCGTAGACCGCGGCCATGTCGACAGGCTCGAACGCGAGCATCTGCCCACGCTGCGCCAATTCGCGTTCAATATCCACGATCGAGCAGCCGGCTTGAACCGTGATGACACGGTTTACCGGATCATAATCCCGGATCCCCCGCAGCACGTGCGTTGAAATGACTGCCTCGGCATGGCGCGAGCGGCCGAATTCAGCCTTTGAGCGCCCACCAACAATCTCAACGATAACGCCGCGCGCACTGGCCTCGGCCAGAAACGAGGCCATTTCCCAATCCGCAGCCGGTCTGAGATAACTCTCCAACCCATTCTCCCTATCCGAACCAGTGAGCACCCACCGTGAGCGCCGGAACCAATGGCCTGCGTGGCGAAAACATTGGGCGCCGGCGATACCGATGGTCTAGCCTTCACCCACCGGCAGAACAGTCCCGTAACCAAGCAGCCATTCCGCGTCGAAGAAGGACTTGAGCTCGCCATGCATAGCGAGTTCTTTTTCAGTCAAAACAACATCCAGTAGCGAACATTTGGCCCGGCCGATGCCGTGTTCCCCTGAGAAAATCCCGCCGATCTCAGCAATGAGACCTGCAACTTCGCTCATCGCTTCGTCGAAGTTTGCGGCACTGTTAGGGGACGCCGCGATCAGGACGGATCGAATGACCCCTTCCCCGACCCGGCCGAGGTGCGCCGTCGATAGTCCATGGTTTGCCGCGATCTCATCGAGACGGCGAAATACTTCCACCTGTTGCCGCCTCGGCACGATGACGTCGACACCGCGCAGCGGCCCAAGACGGGCAAGAGCCGCGAACAAGCCGTCCAGCGAACGCCAGACATCAGCCACATCGCGCGCCGCGGTGAGATCGAACCGCTCTCCTTCTGAGACCAGGGGCAGTGCCTTCTGCGATGCATCGAGTTCCTCTGGCGTACCGTCGAATTCGATGAACAGCGCAGCCTGGTAATCATCGCCAAACGCCGCTATGGCGGATGCCTTCCGGCAAACCGAGAGTACCCGCCGGTCAGCCATTTCAAGCGCCGCTATATCAAGCCTTTCCGTCATCAAACGATCGGCGTATTGGACGGCCGCCGTGACGCTGGGGAACGTCACGATATGCAGACGAGCCTCTTCCGGAGCCGGCACGACGCTTAATGTTGCTTCCACGATCGCACCCGCCAGACCTTCCGCGCCGGCAAAGACCCCCATGAGACCAAGCGACGGCGCCTCGAGTTCGCCATCACCGAGTTCGACCGTTTCACCGTCGATCAGAACCACCTTCAACGCAGTGACATGCGCCGACGTCGGCCCGTTCCTGAGCGCGCCGGCGCCTGCTGCATCGGTGGCGATATTCCCGCCAACAGTCGCCGCCATACGGCTCGATGGATCCGGCGCAAACAATAATCCTGCCTCAAGCACGGCGCGCGAAACGGCGGACGTCGTGATGCCAGCCTCGACACGCACCAGCCGGTCAGAATGGCTCACTTCGAGAATGCGGTTCAATCTGGACAGACATACCACGATACCGTCGGACCCGGCGTCCGTCGCGCCCGTCGGCGACGTGGCGCCGCCACGGACGTAGACCTTGACGCCCATTTCATAGCAGACACGAAAAACGTGCGAGACCTCCCGCACAGTCGCGGGCAGGACCACCGCCATTGGGATGCGTTTCTCAGCCGCCCCGAAGTCACCACCCGCAAATACCGCACGCCCCGACGGATCATGGATCACCCGGCCGAGCGCCACATGCCCACTGAGACGCGCGATGATCTCGTCGCGTCTCTGCAGCACGGCCCTGCTCAATTGCGGCACAGCCGTTACGGCCATTTTGCCCCCTGCCTGCTTCATGCAAACGGCAGCCCGCGACCGCCGAGGTGCTCTTCCGAGAAAACGTAGCGTAGTTAACGTTGATGGCGTCGTGACGCCAGCAATTCCGATCGCCCACACTACCGATCGAATGCCGCTCCACTCTTGCCGGGGGACCGGGAGACGCTGGTGACTGACCCGACCGCCTCAATATTCAACATTCATAGGAAACACAATTTCTAGAAAGAAAAATACAAGACACACTTTCGTCTCTGGCAGCCTAATACGATTTGGGAGAAACATTTTGTCCGCAATCGGAACGACGAAGAAGGACCTTAACGTGACTGCGATCAGCGACCTCGACATCTTTGCCCGAGTTGCACGGACCGGAAACATGTCAGCGGCCGGTCGCGAGATGGGCTTGTCCCCGGCCGTCGTATCGAAACGTGTCAGTCTTCTCGAGGATCGACTGGGCGCGCGACTTTTTCAACGGACAACGCGCCACCTGACGCTGACGGAGACCGGCGACGGCTATTTCAAGCGCGTGGTCGACATTCTCAGCCTTGTGGAGGAGGCGGAGGATTTCGTCAGCCGTCGCAACACCACGCCCCGGGGACATCTCAAAGTCACGGCACCGACTGCCTTCAGCCGCCTGCATGTGATGCCGCACCTTCCTGGCTTCCTCAATCGTTATCCGGAAATCGACATCGATCTCCATATCACCGATGACATGGTCGACATCATTCGCGAAAATTTCGATGTGGCGATTCGGATTGGCGAGCTGGAAGATTCATCTCTGGTCGCGAAAAAGCTGGCGGCCGAAGAGCGGCTGCTTTGCGCAGCGCCGGCCTACATCGAGGCCTTTGGCGCCCCAACTTCGCTCGACGAACTAGAACGTCATAATTGTCTATCGGCCGGCGCCCTCGATGTCTGGCGCCTTGAAGGACCGACCGAACCAAGGCATTTCCGTCCAAAGGGGACAATTCGCTCGAATTCGAGCGACATCATCCGCGAGGCGGTCCAGGCCGGCATCGGCATCAGCCTGCTGTCGACGTGGGACGTGGGCCCATCAATAAAAGATGGTTCCCTGAGAGTAATATTGCCGGACTATCGCGGCGCGAGCGCGGACGCGATCTACGCGGTCTATCCAAGCCGTGACTTCATGCCATCGAAAGTGAACGTATTCATAGAGTTTCTGACCGATCTCTACGGTCTCGAACCGTATTGGAAGACCGGCCCCACCTAAGGGCCGGTTGACCGAAAGCCCTATAAAACAGCGGGCGCGCAGGCAATCACACGCCCAACGCCGCTTAATGGGGCCGCTGCGTTCGAAACGGCCGGGCGCGGCCGGCGGATTGAGCTTCGCCAGTCGTCAGACTTTCATAGTTTCGGCGAAACAGACTGCAATTCTTGATCGTCCCCGAGAACTGCCGGAGGGCTGGACTTCGATCTCAAGCCCTCCGGCAGTTCTACTTTTTTCGATATGAACGCAGGCAGCGCCGTAAGCACGCCTCAAGCTGCCGGTCGCAAGAGACATGACCCTTGCGCCGGATCCGGCAGGCGTTATGCGCTTTGCGACAGGCTTCGCACGAATTTGCATTAGCCGCCGAACTGGTCAGCACCACCACGGCGCTCAAGCTCACCCACATCATAACGGCCGCAAATGCGGCCGGTAGAATCCAGGTCGCGGTCCGTTTCACCAACATACTCTCCCCGCTTCCGACACCGGACATCATATGAGGTGAGACCGATGCGCCACCGCCCCCTTCCGGGGCAGAATTCCACACTCTGGAGGGCAACTTAAGGTCGCGACCCTGAACACAACCTGAACCGGACAGATTTGATGTTGCCGCGCGCAACGGCGTTTGCCCGCACAGGCCCCGAAGCACTTTCGCTCAAAACGCATATTCTTTGTAGATGCGTGAAATGTCGCCGTTCCAGGATTTATTGTATTTGGCCAGCAATTCGTCGGCCGGCACTTGCCCCGTGCCGACCGTCTCGGCGATGAAATCAAGAAACATCGTTTCGTCGTCGCCCTTGGAGTTGAGCCGCCGCCTAGACGCAAGCCCGGCTGCTGCGATCCGCTGGGCTTCACGCGCGATATCCTGCAGCGTGCCACCGCGAAACGGAACACTTAAGCCCTGCTCCGGCACACCGTTACGCAATGCGCTGCGCTCTTCAGTCGTCCAGTCCTTCACGAGATCCCACGCCGCATCAAGCGCCGCACCGTCGTAAAGCAGGCCGACCCAGAAAGCAGGCAGGCCACAGATCCGCCGCCATGGCCCGCCGTCAGCGCCACGCATCTCGAGGAAGCGTTTCAGACGAACCTCCGGGAAGAGCGTCGTCAGATGGTCCGACCAATCATCGATCGTCGGTTTCTCGCCCGGCAACTGGGTGAGCCGGCCTTCCAGAAAATCACGAAACGAAGAACCGGCCACATCGATATATTCGCCATCGCGGTAGACGAAATACATTGGTACATCGAGCGCGTAATCGGCATACCGCTCATAGCCCATGCCATCCTCGAATACGAACGGCAGCATGCCCGTACGGTCTCCATCGGTATCCCGCCACACGGCACTGCGCAGCGACTTGAAGCCGTTCGGCTTGCCCTCAGTAAACGGAGAGCTGGCGAAGAGCGCTGTCGCAACGGGCTGGAGCGCCAGAGAAACGCGAAGCTTTTTCACCATGTCGGCTTCGCTGGCAAAATCCAGGTTCACCTGAATCGTGCACGTCCGGTACATCATGTCGTGGCCGCGGCTGCCAACCTCTGGCATGTAACGCGTCATGACCGCGTAGCGCTTTTTCGGCATCGTCGGGATCTCTTCGAGCCTCCACGTTGGCGAGAACCCGACGCCGAGGAAGCCGATACCGAGTCGTTCGCCGATCTCCAAACACTCGCTCAGATGCCGCCCGGCCTCGGCGCATGTTTCGTGCAAGGTGGCAAGTGGCGCCCCCGACAACTCGAACTGTCCGCCAGGTTCCAGCGAGATTGTCTCCGGCACATCTCCCGCCGAATCGCGTTTCAGTGCTATCGTTGTCTCGCCCTCACGGATCGGCTCCCACCCATAATCGGCGGTCATCGCTTCCATCAGCGCGCGAATACCCGCATCGCCCTCGTAGCCAACCGGGCTCAAGTCACCGAGCCGGAAGACGAACTTTTCGTGCTCCGTGCCGATCCGCCAGTCGTTGGGATCTTTCTCGCCGGCTGCAAGCCAGTTCACAAGGTCGGCACGGCCTTCGATCCGCGGGCTTTCGGCGCCCGGCTCTTTCGTCGACATGGCAGTCTCCCGCCGTTAGAGTATTGGTCGGCGGCGTTCGCCTCGACGCCAGCTTTGATACTCTTATGGCCCTGCCGGGCGGCGCCTGCAAGCATCCGATCCGCACCACCCCATGGGAACCTGTCGGACCTGCCTCAAAGCTCTCAGCCGGTCCAGTCGCCGATGGTCGCATTCACCAGCGCGAGCAGCGCGACCGCTGCCGTGTCGGCCCGCATGATCCTTGGGCCAAGTGAAACTGCCAAACCATC
>CAZWCL010000201.1:0-6768 GCA_964632265.1 uncultured Hyphomicrobiaceae bacterium
GTAGATATTCTGATACGCCATGGACTACGCGACCGCATCAAGGTCATCGCCGCCGGCAAGCTGATCACACCCGCAGAAGTTGCCTGGGCCTATTGCGCCGGAGCCGATTTCGTTGTTTCCGCCCGCGGCTTCATGTTCGCGCTCGGCTGCATCCAGGCTATGAAATGCAATCGCAATACTTGCCCGACAGGCATCACGACCCATCAGAAAAGCCTCCAGCGCGGCCTGGATCCGGCGAACAAAGCCGTTCGCGTCGCCAACTTGGTCGCAAAGATGCATTACGGGGTCGGTGTAATCTCGCATTCGTGCGGTGTCGCCCACCCTCGTCTGCTGCGGCGCTATCATGTCCACCTTGTCGAGGAGAACGGCCGCGCGACACCTTTTAACGAGCTTTATCCCGAACCCGCCGTTGCGCTGGATGTCGATACGACGTCAGCCGCCTGAGCAAGCTACGGCTTGGCCGGAATCGATTTTCAGCGGTCGTAAAGAGCCGCTGGCGCAAGATCGCCTATTAGCTTGCCACTCATCACACTCTCGAGACGCGGCCCCGCCTCGCGCGTATCGCGGCCATTCTTGGCGATGCGGATATCCTTGAAGAACACCCCGACACCATGAGGCGTGCGGTGACGCACGCTGCAGTCCGCCTCAAACCCGTCCGCTTCGACGACCAGCCTGAACTCATTAGCTACCAAGCGCGGGTCTTCCACTTCGAGCAGTGCACCGCCGACCGAAATATTGCGAACCAGACAGGTAATGCGTATCCCGCGATCGTTGACGACGAAGGCGTGGATCAGAGCGCGGCGCCGACCGAACTGTCGGCTATCATGGGAGATGGGGGGCATGGCGGTTTGTCTCCAGCGACGAGGCTAACGTGTATCGGTTAATAGAATATCGCCAACCCCGACCAATATTAAATCCAGCTCTGATTTGCCTTAGAAAACCCTCAAGCCCCGTGCCGTCGCGGCACAAGCTTTCCCGTGCCGTCGCGGCACAAGCTTTCCCGTGCCGTCGCGGCACAAGCTTTCCCGTGCCGTCGCGGCACAAGCTTTCCTGGGCCGTCGCGGCACAAGCGTCTCGTTCGCTCCCGCTTGGACCATCTTCCCCACGCCGTCATAAGGCGGTAGAAGATTGAAACGGCCTAAACGCCATACCAAGAGGTGCCGGATGGACGACGTCCTACGCAAACGCCTATCCACCGAGGAATGTGAAAATTATGACCGCTATGACCGGCGCGCATCGCTGGCCGGCCACTTTGTGGTTTGGCCGGCCATTATGGGGCTCATATCCTACTACGGCGGCAAGCCGTTCTCACCGTTGATTTGCCTGGCGATCGTCGCTGTCGCATTCCCGGTGATGGTCACCATGGGCAATCGCGCCAAAAAGCTGCGTCTCATCGCCGAGAACCGCTACGGCGCCATCATGAGCAGCGCAACGCGTGAAGGCAGTGAACAGTAGCCAATCTTGGCCAGATACCGGCCAGATACCGGCCAGGCCGCGATCGGTCTAGTCCACGCCTTCGACAATCCTGAGGTCCCGTTTCACGCCGTTCCCCAAGGCAGCTAACGCGCGCTGGTACTCGGGCGTCTCATGCGCCGCCATCGCGACATCTAGCGAATCGAATTCGATGACAGTCGTGCGCTCCACGACACCCGCTTCAAAGGCCTTCGCCGCAACCCCGCGCGTGAGAAAACGACCCCCCGCGGCCGTCACGGCCGGCCCTGCGATCTTCGCATAGGCTGCAAGTTTATCTTCATCGATGATCTCTTGATAAGCGCTCACCCAATAGGCTTTTGGCATTTCGTCTCCTCCACATTTTTGCACCCGCACCGTTTCGAAGTGCAGTATTTTTGTTCTTAGCAAGCGAACCAGGCCCGCGCACGAAAAACGGCGCGACCACTCGGGTCACGCCGAAATTTGCCAACCATTTAGGAAGCAGAGAACTATCACGCCCTCGGCGCGTCGCCTTTAGCAGCTGTGTCTGTACCTCCGCCGGCATCCGTCGTGGTGTCGGTGGGACCACTGCGCCGCTCCGCCATGAACTGCTCAAACTCACTGCGGTCTTTCGCCTGACGCAGCCGGTCAAGAAATCCGTGAAAAGCTTCGGCTTCTTCTTCCAGACGCTTCAGCGTCTCTTCCCGGTACTCGTCGAACGCATGATTGCCGGTTGGCTGATAGGCTTTCGCCTGCATTCCAAACCGTTCCATTTTGCGCTCCCACTTGCCAGCAAATTTTTGCTGCCAGTCAGAACGTCCGCGCTTCGATCCACATCCCATTCGTCCACTCCATAACAGATAGGCCAGGACTGCCAGTCCAACCGGCCAGAAGATAATGAAGCCCAGCACCATCACGGTGATCCAGGCCGGTTTGCCCCAGTCGTCCAACTGGCTCACGACCGCCGTCATCCGGCATCTCCTTATCTCAACCAACTCTATGTAAAAGTAATTTACATTCACATAAATGGTGCATCTGGCGCGTCTGTCAAGTTCATCGACCGTTCTACGAGGAAATTGTGTGGTTGGAGCGAGGATCACCCCCCGCGAAGAGCCGAAACTGAACTTGGCGTACCATGCTATGTGTACAAGGCAGCAGTCAGCACCTCGGCTCGCCCATATGTTAACGGGTTAGCCCGTCCATATATATGAGCACGCCGGCTTCCAGCAGCTCCTCCGGCTCCATGGGGATGCTTCGCCGCGCATCATCTCCGCGAGTAAAAAGCCCTGCGATGCCGTGCGACAGCGACCAGATATGGAGCGCCATCATCATAGCCGGCGGCCTCTTTTCAAGCGGCATCGTCGCGATCACGGCTTCGCAGGCACCGCGCAACACGGAAAACGCGCGGTCGCTGGCGCGTGCGAGACCAGGATTATTTTTCGGAGAAAGACCGGATTCAAACATCGCCGTATAGTAAGATGGCGCATCCCGCGCGAATGCCAGATAGGCGGCGCCCATACGTTGGAGTGCGGTTTTGGGATCGGGCATTGCATTGGCCCAGGCTGCTTCGAGGCGGTCGGCGAAAACGTCGAACCCCTGGACCGCGACTTCCGCGATGAGGTCGTCGCGATCCTTGAAGTGGCGATACGGAGCCGCCGGGGACACACCGGCCGCCCGTGCCGCCTCTGCGATCGTGAAACCGCCGGCCCCCTTGGTCGAAATCAGCCCGAGTGCAGTCTCGATCAACGCCGCCCGCAGATTGCCGTGGTGGTAGCTGCGCCGCGTATTGTTCTTACCCGATTTATCCGTCATCGCGTCTCTTTAGCATGTCCCCGCCTGGCGACATTAACCGCCAACGTAAACGGCGCCCAATTGAAATACGTCGCTCTATCCGTCCGGGCTATAAGCTCGGTTACACTATTCGCGAGCCATGCAATCATCCCTTTGCAGATCGGCTGCGAGAGCCTTGAAGATTAATCATTAGAGCGGCCAACGATGGCGCGTGACAACAGAGAAACCGCGGCGACCAAGATGGAGCGTTTCGGGCGCGCCCTCGATCCCTTTCACCACGCGCGCCCCCCGGGTGTGATCCAGGATTGGCCCGACGCTCTCGTACGTCGACCGCTGAGGTTTGAGCACCCAATCCACTGTCAGCTCCTCGAAGACGATACCATCGCCTCTTATTTGAGGACCTTACAGGCGGGGTGGACAGACGCTCCGGCACACGATTTCGCGCAACTGCCAAAAGACTGGTCGGCAGCTGTTCATCCGCTGGTTCTCAGCGAATTCCTCGCCTACAAGGCCGGACTGGCTTACCGCTCCCGGCGTCAGATTAGACGCGACCTGCTCGGCCATGATGCACGTGGAAAGCGCTACACCCCCGGCGCCGGCCAGTTCGCCTTCTTCGACACCAGCCAATCGAGCGCCTCGGCACGCCTCAGCGACACACAGGCCTATGCCTTTACGCACGCGCGGACCGGCTACATCATTTTCCGTGGCACGACCAATCTGTCGGACTGGGCAACGAATTTTGCTAACGAGAGAACAGACATCTCGTACGCAAAGCTCGACGACAAACGCCAGTCCCTGATCAACCGCCCGAAACCGCCGCGGCATACCGGTTATGCAATCGCTTGGGGCAACGTCGCACCCGACATCGAAGCCTGGATACGGGATCAAACCAATAACGAACGAATTGACGGGATCATTCTTTCCGGCCATTCCCTCGGCGGCGCGCTTGCCATTCTGGCAGCCTACGACTTGGCAAAGCGGGGTATATCGCCGGTGCGCGCGGTCGTCACGTACGGTGCACCAAAGGTGGGCGGCCCCGAATTCAAGGCCGCTTACGAAGCAGCCGATCTCGGCCTTAAGCAGCGCACACTAAGAATAGAAGCGGCCGACGATCTCGTCGCCCTGATTTCACGTCACAGCGATGATGCTCACGTCGGCCACGCATGGTGTTTCAAGAAGCGTCCGCTGCGCCCAACATGGCAAATGATCCTGTTCGCCCCGCTGGTCGATGCAGAACACGCAACCAAAAAGAAGGTCGAGCGCCTTGAAGCGCGCCGCCGCAAACACAATGCCCGCGGCAAGCGCGCCAAGCGCCCGGCTCACGACAATGACAGCAGACGGCGCCACAATGAACCGCGGCAGATCCAGTCGGGTACTTGGTCCCAGTGGATCGTGGAACTGGCGCTACGGCTGACCTGGTACATCGCCCGTTCGACAGTGCGATCCCTCGCCGCTCACAGCGTCGAGCACCGCTACGGTCTTTACCTTTCGACGCTGTCCTACCGGAAAATCCGCGCCTACCACCTTGACCACGCAGACCTGACCCTGATTAGCCGGCGCGGCCAAGAGAACCAGCGGATCATCTATGAGGTGGCATTTCGTTTGGCTGGTGATGACCTCACCGGTCACCTCGGCGTGATCCGCGGGCGCCATCCACGCACATTCCGTTACCTGCGCCGACGCCCGATCCGGATAGAAACGCCGGCAGCTCTTGCCAGACTCGAAAAGACGTTCGAAAACTATGTCGCCTGAAATCGGTCGGCATGATAGGGCGCGAGCAGCGGATCGCGGCGCCCTTCAAGTATCTCTTGGGCAGCGAAGAGCCCGGCAATCGGCGCGAGCGTAACACCGGAATGCATGGTCGCGATATAGAGTCCGTCGATGGCTGCGGGCCGGCCGATCACGGGGAAGCCATCGCTGGGCTCCGGCCGGTAACCGACGGTGACGCGATCGAGTTCGGCGTTTTCTGCCCCTTTCAACGTCTCACGCATAACGGCCATCACGCGCTCAGCGGCACCCTCTCCGTCATCGACGCCGACGCCGCCACCGAAATCGGCACCCGCGTGAATTACCCCGTCTTCCCTCTGACGCAGATGAATTTGATGCGCGATGAGAACCCGCGAGACAAGCGGCGGCAACGGTTTTGTATGCACCAGGAGACCCGACCGTGTCTGGGTTGGCAGCTCAACACCGAGCGGACCAACGATCCGGGGCGTCTCGACACCCGCCGCGATGACCACTTCGTCCGCCTTGATCGGTGCATCGTTGACGATGACGCCATCGACGCGCCCCTGACCATCAACGGAAACTGCGTCGATTCCGATGCCCGTCATGACCAATGCGCCTTGCCGACGTGCTAGCTTGACGAAATAGAGCGCCGCCGCCGTCGGATCGACCGCACCTTCGCAATCCGACAAAGCAATCGGCTCATTGAGCACATTTACGGCGGGCTCATACTGACGGGCCTGCTCTGTACTGATGAGCCGGATGTCATAGCCCCATTCCGCATGGTTCGCGACGAATGCTTCGAGATCAACACCGTCGAAATCCGCATAGAGCGTCCCCGTCCGCCGGTACGGCAACCCCTCGAGCCGCTCTGACAAGTGGTCCCACTCTTTCAAAGAGCGCAACCTGAGATCGAAATAGGGCTTTGGGTTGCGCGCAGTGGCGTTGGTCCAGGCGAACGAACACGACGTCGCGACCGACCCGATACCACCAGCCTCGATCAGCGTCACCTCCGCGCCGCGGTCCACTAGATGCCATGCAATTGAAGCACCGATAATGCCGCCGCCGACAACGACGATATGAGGTTTGGATTCTGCCATGACCCAACTATAACCGGCACCGCGCCGCGTGCAATTAATGAGAAGCCCCGGACCCTTTGTCACATCCGCGCACAGCGCCGCGTGCCGGACAATCTATTTAATGCCAGTGATACTCTCGCTGATCGCGCGGGGATCGCGATACGGCCAGCGGCCCGCATCGACCTGTGCGATGAAATCGTGTACCGCCCGGTTAAACAGCGCAGGCTCTTCGAGATTGATTGTGTGGCCAGTATTGGGAACGACCAGCAGTCCAGCGCTTGTGACTACTTGCTTCAAATAGATATTCGGAAGCAGGCACGGCCAATCTTCGTCCCCGGTTACGATCAGCATCGGGATCTCGAGCCCGCGCAAACGGTCTTCAAGGTCATAGAGAGATGGCCGCTCCTTTTGCACACCGAGCTGCGTGAACGCTGCACCTTCCGCGGAATGCTCCTTGAGCATATCCTTGAATTCCTGAAAACCGCGCGGGTCCTTATTCTCGAACTGAACCCGCGTCGGCCCGTGCGCATAAACATCGGCGTAAGGCGCAATGCCCTCGCGCCGCAGCTTATCCGCCGACCGGTCCGCCTCATCGCGAAACTGGACGTTGCGATCTTTCTCCGCGCCATAGCCACACCCCGCAACTGTAAGCGATAACGCCCGGTCGGCATGGTTGAGCCCGAAATGCAAGGTCGCAAAACCTCCCATGGAGAGCCCGACCACATGGGCCTTGTCGATACCG
>CAZWCL010000202.1:0-6765 GCA_964632265.1 uncultured Hyphomicrobiaceae bacterium
CCGGTGACCGGCTTGCCTGTCTTTTTGATTCCGTCAACCACGCGGCCGGTCCAGCCATCTTCGATCCCGATAACGACCACCGCGGCCACATTCGGATTGGACCCGGTCCCGATCAATGTGCGGAAGTGGAGATCGAGATCGGCGCCGAATTGCAGCCGGCCGTAGGCATGAGGCAGCGCGATTGTGCCTTTGATGTTGTTCGCCACCGCCTCACATGCGGCATTCGACAAATCGTCAAGCGGCAGCAAAATCACGTGATTGCGCACACCGACCCGGCCGTTCTCACGCCGCCAGCCTGATATGGTCAGGTTCGACTTGCTCTTTTTCTTTTTGGTTTCCTTGGCCATTTGCGCGCTCACCACTTCTTCGTTTTGAGGTTGTGGACGTGAACGTGCTCGCCCTTCTTCGCATCGGCGGTCATGATGCCGATGTCGACGCCGTATTTGATGATCGTCTCGCCCTTTTTCAGATTCTTGAGCGCAACTTTGTGGCCGATCGGAATATCGTCTTTCGCCTTACATTTGGTTGTACTGTCATCTTCCGTGACGACACCCAACATGCTGGTTTCGGCTTTGAGATCTTCGACCACAACGACGCCGACATTATCTTTCGGCGAGTGGACGAGGTACTGCGGAATCTTGGACAAGTGTAGGGACCCGGTTTAGTGTTCGTGGCGTAGTGTTGAACTTGACGACGAAATTGGCTGCGTATCTGTGCCGAACAGGACCGTATCGCCCTACTCACCGACCACGCGCCAACGCCGCAAGTCTTATATAAGACATATGACGAGGTTCCAACCCATCACGCAAGTAGATTTTCGGAATTCAACGCATTGCATGCTCGTGAAGCCCTGAAAAATAGAACGATTTCCCCCTCTGTGAATGATGCCAGCCCCCGATCCGACCGCCGTCCGCTATACGTGCAGGTCCGCACCGATGTGCTCGCCCGGATTGAAGCTGGCATGTGGAAACCCGGCGCGCTGTTGCCAAGCGAATTCGCTCTCGCCGGCGAACTCGGCGTCAGCCAGGGCACAGTGCGCCGCGGGCTCGACAGTCTCGTCCAGGACGGCCTCCTCGTGCGCCGGCAGGGCCGCGGGACCTTCGTTGCCGACCACACCCCCGCTGACGTCCTGTTTCGCTTCTTTCGCATTCACGATGCGGCCGGCCACCGTGTCGCCCCCACCAGCACAGCCACACGCGTCCGCCGCCGGACAGCGAGCCGCGCCGAGGCCGACGCCCTAAACCTCGCCATCAATGACAGGATCATACGCATCACGCGGATCCGCCTCGCCGACGGACGCCCATTCATCAGCGAAACCGTCGTCATTCCAGCGTCCCGCTTCCCCGGCCTCGGCGACGATGGCGTGGTGCCCAACACGATCTACGACCTCTTCCAGCACCAGTACGGGGTCACCGTCAGCCATGCCGAAGAACAGCTCGAGCCTGTCGCCGCGACCGCCCGAGTTGCCGGCCAGCTCCGCATCAAGCCGGGCGCACCTCTGATGAAAATCGTCCGCATTACCTACGACCTTAGCGGCCGCCCCATTGAGTGGCGCATCAGCCTTTGTCATCTGAAAGGTTTGCATTACGTTGCCAGCGTACGTTGAGCCCCCAACGACGCAGTCTTAGTACCAAACAACCTCAACCAACGGAGAGTTCAACTTTGACGTCCCCTACTGACGGTCGCGCCGCATTCGCGCCTGATCTCCTTGCCGGTCGCACCGCGCTCGTCACCGGCGCCTCCTCCGGGCTCGGCGAACACTTCGCCCGGGCACTCGCCGGCGTCGGCGCCCGCGTCGGCATCGCCGCGCGTCGCATCGATCGCCTCGAGACACTTGCTGCCGATATCCGCCAGGCCGGCGGCGAGGCCCACCCCATCGCGATGGACGTCACGGATCGCGAAAGCGTCGGCGCAGCCTTCGACGACCTCGCTAGCGCATTCGGTCCACCGGCGATCCTCGTCAATAATGCAGGCATACCCTCGGGTTCACGCTTTGCTAACATGCCTGAAGACGAATGGCGCGCGACGCTTGATGTCAATCTCGACGGTGTCTTTCGCGTCGGTCAGGAAGCCGCCCAGCGCATGAAGGCGGCAGGCACCGGTGGCACGATCATAAACGTCGCGTCGGTTCTCGGCATGATGGTCCTTCCCCGAATCTCCGCCTACGCCGTCTCGAAAGCAGCCGTAATCCAGCTCACGAAGGCAATGGCGCTCGAACTCGTCCGCGATGGCATCCGCGTCAACGCCATCGCCCCGGGCTACGTCTTCACCGAGATCAACGATGATTTTCTGCGTAGCGAAAAAGGCCAGGCATTACTTTCGAAAGTGCCGATGCAGCGTGCAGCCGAGGCGCCCGAACTGGATGGCGCCCTGCTCCTGCTCGCATCGGATCTCAGTTCCTACATGACCGGCAGTGTCATCACCGTTGACGGTGGTTCGCTGCTGGCGCTGAGGTAACCCGACATGACTGAAACCCGAACATCTCCTCAAGAGCCGGGCGAAAGTCTCAGCAGCGGCAATTTCGCCGATCTTGAGATCTGGCTGGCCGCGGCCGTCGACGCCCGGTCGGTTGAAATAGCCCGCGCCGAACGCTTGAGCGGCGGCGCCGTCCAGCAAAACTGGCGCATCGATGCGCTCGTCCAGGGTGGCCCGCACGACGGCGCCAGGCGTTGGGTGTTGCGCACCGATGCCGCCGCCAGTCTCGCCGTCAGCCTCGACCGGACCGCGGAGTTCGGCGTGCTCAACGCAGCCCATCAAGCCGGCGTCAAGGTCGCCCGGCCAATCGCGCGTTGCGAAGACAAGAGCATCCTTGGCGCCCAATTTATTCTTCAGGCATTCGTCCATGGCGAAGGTCAGGCCCGTCGCCTGGTTCGCGATCCCCAGGTCGATCAATGGGGCCCTGTCGTTGCCCGCGAACTTGGCACCGAGCTCGCCCGCCTCCACACGATCCGCTCAGGCAATGGCGACCTGGGCTTCCTACCTCAACCCATGCTGTCGCCAGCTAAATCCGAAGTCGCGCGCCTGCGTTCCAGCCTTGATGGCGCCGCCGAACCCCGCCCGGCGCTCGAATACATCCTCGCCTGGCTACACGACAACGATCCCGGTTCCGACCGCCTGTCCCTGGTCCACGGCGACTACCGCACCGGCAACTATCTCGTCGCGGACGGCCATCTGTCCTGCATCCTCGATTGGGAATTCGCCCACTGGGGCGACCCGCACGAAGATGTCGGCTGGTTCTCCGCGAAATGCTGGCGCTTTGGCAATGACGATCTGGCAGGCGGCGGGATCGCACCGCTTCACGACTTCCTTGACGGTTATCGATCGGTCCCCGGCAATTCGATTGACGACTCTCAATTGCCGTACTGGCAGATACTCGCAACCGCAAAGTGGGCTGCCATAGCCGTATTGCAGGGCGACCGTTACCGCACGGGCGGTGAAAACTCCCTGGAACTGGCTTTGACCGGCCTAATGCCATCCGAACTTGAACTCGATGCTCTCGACCAGATCGGCGCCATCGAAGAAGCATTGGCAAGCGCCTAGAGCGGGTCCGACCTTGGTGGAATAGCTTTCGCGATTTCACTGGGGTCGGTAGTCCCGCTCTACACTATTTGAGTAGATCATTTTTTCCGGTTTAGCCGGCGACGGCCCCGGTTACGAACGGTCTGCAACTAAACCGGAAATGATCTAGCATCGCCCTTCATGAGCCTGCCTGCACGCAGCGAAAAACGGCTCCAACAGCAAGATCAGGATACACACCCCCATGGCCCGCCGCATTCATGCGCCAACGCTGATCGAACTTGCAATCGATACACTCAAATCCGATGTCCGCGACGGCGGCGGCTCGCTAACGCCGGGCCAGCGCTACGCGATCGCAATGGCCGTGAACGCTCTGGCGACAGCACGCGCCGAAATCCTTTCCGATCCCGAAGCCGCCGTCTGGCAGCTCCTCGATGACATCTACGATGATGACGGCGTCAGCACCCTCGCCACCCTTGCCCGCGACATACGCTCCAAGACCATCAACGAGCAGACCCACCCGGACCTCCGCGCCAACCTCGAAAAGCTCCTCGTCGCCGAACTCGAAACGCGCAACCCCGCCGCCTTGAAACGTCGCGCCGCCGCCCGCGCCGGCTAAATCTCTCTACGCCAACCAAAAAATCCAAGGACACCCGGACCACGCCATGAACTGGAACCGTCCCGAGCTTGAACGCAACGCTGCAAACTACGCATCGTTAACCCCCCTCAGCTACCTCGCCCGCGCAACAAAATACTTCGGCAACCGTACAGCCGTGATCGACCGCGAGCGTCAGTTTACATATCGCGAGTTCGACGAACGCTGCCGCCGTCTCGCCTCCGCCCTCGCTAAAGCGGGTGTCCGGCGAGGCGACACCGTCGCCATCATCGCAGCCAATATCCCCGCCATGCTTGAGGCCCACTACGCAGCCCCGATGCTCGGCGCCGTTCTCAATCCGATCAACATTCGCCTCGACAAAGCCGCGATTGCCTTCACCCTGGATCATGGCGAGGCTGTGGTTCTGCTCGCCGATCGCGAGTTCCACCCCAACGTCGCCCCGGCACTCGATGAGATGAGTTCAAAGCCCATCGTGATCGATATTGCCGACCTGGAAACGGGCGACATGCCCCACTTCGGCAACATAGAATACGAGGACTTCATCGCCTCCGGTGACCCGGATTTCACGGGAGACGGCCCCGCAGATGAATGGGACCCGATCTGCCTCCTCTACACCTCCGGCACCACCGGCAACCCAAAGGGCGCGGTGATGAACCATCGCGCCGCTTATCTCAACGCCCTGTCGAACGTCGCGACCTTCGGCATGAACCACGAGAGCCGTTACCTCTGGACATTGCCGATGTTCCACTGTGCCGGCTGGTCATACACCTGGGCCGTGACTGCCGCCGCCGGCGTCCATGTTTGCCTGCGCAAAGTTGAGCCCGAGCGCATCTTCCGGAAAATCGAACGCCACCATGTCACGCACATGTGTGGTGCCCCCATCGTTCTCAACATCCTGTCGTATGCGCCGGAAGATGTCCGCCGCCAGCTTCCTGTGCGCACGAAAGTCATGACCGGCGGCGCAGCGCCGCCCTCGGCCATTATCGAGAACATGGAACGCCTCGGCTTCGAGGTGCTCCACGCTTACGGCACGACCGAGAGTTTCGGCCCCTCGACGACATGCGCTTTCCTTGAAACCTGGAACGAAATCGACGAAAGCGAACGCTACCGCCTCATGGCTCGTCAGGGTGTGCCCATGGTTCTGGTCGAGGACATGATTGTCGCCGACCCAGAAACGATGCAGCCGGTTCCGCGTGACGGCGAAACGGTCGGCGAGATTATGCTCCGTGGCAACACGGTCATGCGCGGCTATCTCAAGAACGAGACCGCAACCAGTGAGGCGTTCGCTGGCGGCTACTATCGCTCCGGAGACCTCGCCGCCTGGCACGCCGACGGCTACATCGAAGTGAAGGACCGCTCGAAAGACATCATCATCTCAGGCGGCGAGAACATCTCCTCGCTCGAAGTAGAGGAGACACTCTATCAGCACCCCGACATCATGGAGGCCGCTGTCGTCGCCAGGCCCGACGCAAAGTGGGGAGAGACGCCTTGCGCCTTCGTCACGCTCAAACCCGGCGCCGCTGAAATATCAGCCGAAGACGTCATCCAGTACTGCCGCGCCAACATGGCCAACTATAAGATCCCGCGCACGATCGTGTTCGGCGATCTGCCCAAAACCTCGACGGGCAAAGTCCAGAAATTCACACTCCGCGAGCGCGCAAAATCACCGGACATCGGCAACAAATAGGAAGCGCCTCCGCAAACCAACGGCGGCATAGGTATATCTACATATAAGAAAAAGACTTACTCTTTTTCCCTTGCAATTATTGGTGAGGTTCGCTGTAATATTTATATATTTTGCGGTGCTGCTGTCCCCCATCCCCCCTCGACCGGCATCGCAAATCTGGCCCGCGGTAGAACAATGCGTTGATCACCGCGGGCTTTTTTTGTGCGGACCTCGACGACTCCGACGGCTTCATTCAGGTGATGCGGTCTTCATAACGAATGGGTTGCCGCCACTCGGCGGCGCGTTGTTGATCCAGACGCTTTTCGTTTGCAGATATTCGTTGATCGCATCCTGTCCGTTCTCACGTCCGAGCCCAGAACTCTTATAGCCGCCAAACGGCATGGTGAAGCTCACCGCACGATAGGTATTCACCCACACCGTGCCCGCCTTGATCCGCTGAGCTGTCTGGGTCGCACGCTTGATCGACTGAGTCCAAACCCCGGAACCAAGACCATACATGACGTCGTTGGCGATCCGGACAGCATCATCTTCATCCTTGAATTTGATGACCGACAGCACCGGTCCAAAAACCTCCTCCTGCGCGATCCGCATGGAGTTCTCGACACCTGAAAAGATGGTTGGCTGAACAAAATATTTACCGCCCCCCATTTCCGCGCCGGCCGGACCGCCACCGAGAACACAATCAGCCCCCTCATCCTTGGCAACATCTATATACGACAGGATCTTGTCGTACTGCGGCGGCGTCGTCACCGGCCCGACCTGCGTCTCAAAACTCATCGGATTGCCGAGTTTCGCAGTCTTCGCCACATCGACCAGCTTCTCGATGAATTGGTCGTGGATCGTCTCCTGCACCAACAGACGCGACCCTGCGATACAGGTCTGCCCGGTCGCAGCGAAGATCCCCGAAATGGCGCCGTTGACCGCCTCATCCATCTCGCAGTCATCG
>CAZWCL010000203.1:0-749 GCA_964632265.1 uncultured Hyphomicrobiaceae bacterium
AAACCGTGCTGCGACGTGCCTTCAATGTCATACACTGCGTTTCGCGGTCCAGCCAGACCCGCCATTTCTGACACAGTTTGCCCTTTGCCACCCACCATTTTCCACTATCGCGCGCAGCCCCGAGGAAAAACCCGAGCGTACCGGCATCGCCACTCATTCTCCCGCTGCGGCGGTAGATGATCGGTATCACCGTCCCGACGTGCGTTCGCAGCAGCACCTTGCGGTCCGAGATGAGTTGGCGGACGCGGTCGTTTGCGGAAATTCTCGCCGGCCGTTTCGCTTTTCGCTGTGCGGCACGGGGCGATCTATTTGCCGGGACAGACGCCGTTTGGCTTGTCTCTGGTGAGGCGCGGATCTGGTCCGGCGCAGTGGCCGGAAGCGGCGGCGGGCGCAGCGCAACCGCCGCTGCGCCCAAGGCCTGAGGAGGTTTGGCGAACCGGCCGGCTGGTGTAGAGACCGGCTCCGCGCGATGCCAGGCACTGACTTCGACCGGCTTGGTGACGAGGCCGACGCTCGCTGTCACGGCCGTCGGAGCCTTCACCATGAGAAGCGGCCGGCCATCGCAGTAGAGGCGCTGAAAACTGCTTGCGAGACGTTCAATGGAACGCCGGTAAGCGCTGGAATGCGGCGCCCAGCGTGCTGCCAGTTCGCTATAGGTAATCGGACGGTCGAAACCTGCATGCCAGTCGGCCAGTACGCGCCAGGACTGCACCTTGCGCGTGCGATGAGCGACGGGATCTTCAATCTTG
>CAZWCL010000203.1:759-6755 GCA_964632265.1 uncultured Hyphomicrobiaceae bacterium
ATCAGTTTCGCATTCGGGCCTATCGAAATGCTGCCCGCATAGTGGAGGACATGCTCCAGGTGGGCGCGCACACCATCACCGGCGGAGGCGAAGACCTCACCAGGGCGCCCATCGCCGAGTGCACCAATACCGGCGAAGTTATTATCGCCCGGCTGCACGTCGCCGGGAACGCCATCGGGGCGACGGAAGGTCAGGTTTGCGGTCTCGATCATCATCTGTAGGAACGCGATATCCCAACGAACACCGAGGCGCTGTCCGGAGCGTTCATAATTTCGGGCAAGCTGATGGTAGCGGCGAGCCAAGTCAGGATTGCGCGAGCGCAGAAAGCTGGTGAGCCTCTCCGGCGTCACGCAGCCAGGCACCTGGTTGGCGGGTGAAAGACGTACGGGCGGCAACGTGTCAGACGCGGCGGCGGCCACCCCCGCAGGACATGCGAGACAGACAGCAAGCAGGGCATACGGCCTTGCACCACGCGATTTTTCAGGTCCGGCCGACGCTGACATACGCAAAACTCCAAACGACTCCAATCGGGAGCCCACCCTTGGTGCCAGACAACGGCCGGATACCAGAGCCGGGAACCAGGGGACACTTTCGATTAGTGTATGAAAGTGAACGTGCCCTTAAAAACCGTCTCCATCGGGGCAGAATGATGGCGCACAACTGTTCTTCTTTTTGGTTGTCGTGCGCGACATGACCGCAAGTGGGTTAGTGCCGGTTCGAGTATTGTGCCGCGATTAAGAGATCACGGCCACGCCGGCTGCTATCTGACCGGCGTCGCTCGCCGGCGGCCTGCGACGGCGCGGCATTTGCGCCGGCGGGCGGTGTCTGCAATATGCTAAGTGAGCTATCGTCCAATGAGAGAACGCGCCATGAACATCGACTTCGAAAAGAGCCACCCGGCCGTCAACATCGACGAAAAGCGGGAGATGTATAGCGGCTTCGTGCGCTTCTCGATGATCGGTACCGCATTGATCGCGCTTTTACTATTTTTCATGCTGGTCACGCTTGTTTGAACCGATTGCATTTCGCTCGCGGCGCATTTTGCCAAGAGGGGGCCGCCGAGAGAGCCGGATGCCAGCATGACGGGACCGGATTGCGGGGCCACCCAAGCCTATCCGCGGCCGCCGAACCACTTGCGATAAAGATCGTGGTATCGGCCGTCCTCGCGGATTTTCAATAGCGCACGATTAATCCCCTCGCGGTTCGGGCCCGCGGAGGGCAGGGCGATACCGAATTTCTCTGGCCGTAAGTCAGCGCCGACGAGGCGCACGCGCCCCTTGCCTGACGTGTTTGCGTAATATGCGAGAATTGGCGCATCGTGAACCACCGCATCGAGGCGGTCATCCTCCAACGCCTCTATCAGAACATCTATGCTGTTGAACGTCCGAAACGGAACGCCGTGGTCAGTGAGGAACGCCGCCGAGGTTGAGTTTTGTGTCGTGCCGACCCGCCGATTGAATAGATCGCGGTATCCCTGAATGCTGCTTTTGAGTTCACCGACCGTTAGTGCGGCCGTGATCTTGGCAACGAAGGCGGAAACCAGGAACAGGCTCGCGATAACAAGAAAGACTGCAAAAATGCGACCGCTTTTGGTTTGTGGCACACGCTCTTCGAAACCGCCGTTGACCATCACATTCAAGGCCCACCAAAAGGCTCGCCACATCCCCTCGCCGTAGGGGTATTGGAAGTAGGGCTGGTCGCGCCGTTCGAACCACCACATCACGTTGGCGACCACAAACAGAAGAATGCCGGCGAGAACCACCAGTCCAAGCATGTCCCAATTGAAAAGGGCGCCAAACAGGCCGCTCGTGACACCGTCCGTCCTTACCATGACGCGGAGGCCCGAATCGAATATCGGCTGCGAAAAATCGAGACGCTCTTCGCGTTCCGCGGTGATGGTGATGTTGGCGATCGCCGCGTCGGCCCGTCGCGATGCGACCTCGTCGAGCATCTCTTTGAAACTGGTTCGAAGATCTAGCTCGTAGTCGAGTGACAGCTCGGTTGCGATTTCCTGCCAGAGCTCGATGCTGAAGCCGGCAAGTTGACCGTTCTGGCGCATCGCAAATGGCGGACGCTCGATGGTAAGGACGCGCAGGGGCACGGCCGCCTGTGTGCCAGCCGTCGTATCGACGCGCCCTGCTTCCTGAGCAATACTGGCGCCGCCGTGAGCGATGGTCACTGCTGCGCAAAGAGCAGCAACGGTGAAGAGACGAGACGTTGCCAGCCCTAACCGGCGACATAATTGACCAAATGGCACGATTCGACCCAAGACCCCGATCCAGCGTTTCGTTACCGATCGACGCAATGGGCCGAAACCGATGACAATTTCAAGCGTTTGACGGTGACTGCGCCAAAACGACGTGAGCGTTGAGGCCCGCGGCCACATTCGGCGGTGCCGGCCGCAGGCGGGCGGACAGTCAGACCGGCTCGAGCGGCGCGTTCAGGCTTGCGCCCGGGACGATGATACCGCCACGATCGCCGATCGTGACTGATCCGAAACGCTGGGAATAGATCGGCGGCAGGGGACGGGCTTCAGGCACCGCCAACCAGAGGCGTAGCAGGTGGCGCTTCTTTTCCGGCTCGGGCCAATCCTCGAAGGAGGTGCGGTCGTGCAGCATCGTGTGGTTGTGCACGAATTGCATGTCACCGGGCTGGAAGCTCATCTGCATATTAATTGCTGGATCGTTGGCAAGCTCATCGAACAGATCGAGGGCGGCGCGCTGATCTTCCGTTAGTTCCGCAACTTCGGGAAAGCGGCGGGCAGATTCGATGTAGCGGCGCGCGTAAAGGGCGGAAAGCTCACCCTCGTACCAATTGAAGACCGGGATCTCGTGCCATGGCTTCTCTCCGTCGGGGACTTCGCCGCGCCGGTCCGTGTACATCGGCTCAAAAAGAAGCGGCACCAGATCCGGCCGCCGCTTAAGCATCTCGTTGTAGATCGTCATCGAAGAGACCAGGGCGGAGGCGCCGCCCGATTTCGCCGTCTTGAGGCACAACAGGGCGACGATATCGCAGCTGTCGGTATGGAACGTCTGTCGCTCGGCTGTCTGGTAGATGCGTGCGCTCGGGTCGTTGACAGCATCGCGGCCAAGATCGCGGACGTGGCCGAGGACGTGGCCCTTGCCGTTCTGGGAGCGGGCGTTGCCGAAATAGGTACCGATGCCGAAGTAGGCTGTAGCTGCCTGCCGGATCGACCAATTCTCAACCGGGAGGCCGCGCACGAGGGCGAAGCCGCGACCGGTCATTACGTCCCGGCAGACCTTTTCGAGTTTGGGCCCAAGCGTCGGCAATGGAAAGTCGTCGCGCGTCAGGCGGGCGATATCGGCTTCACGGGCAACCAGCGGTGCGAGCGCCGTTTCAACCTCGGAAATATCGCCAGGCGTCAACGCATAGATCCATTCATCGCTGGCGGCCACCTGCGGGCCATACCAGGCAGACGGACCCTCGACCGGCGAGGGCAACTCATCGACTGAGGGGGTGTGGAATTCCTGCTCGCGCACTGATGCCATGGTGTCAGCTCCTACGGTTATCGAGAACATCGCGGTTGACGACGTTGATCGGGTTGCCGCCTGAAAACGACGCAATCTGTCGGAAGATATCAGAGAATTGCAGCTCGTACTCGTCGCGTGTCACATATCCGATGTGTGGTGTCGTGATGACGTTGGGCAGGCGTACCAGAGGGTGGCCAGCATCGCGAACCGGTTCTTCGTCGTACACATCAACAGCAGCATAACCGGGTCGGCCGGCCTCCAGCGCACGCGCCAGGGCGTTCGGCTCGATCAGCCCGGCGCGGCTCGTGTTGACAAGTAATGCATCGGTTTTCATTCGGATGAGGTCGTCATACGTCACGATGCCACGGGTGGCCTCGACGAGGCGCATGTGCAGCGAAACGATATCGGCTGCGGCATAGAACTCCGCTTTGCTCGCGGCTGTTGTGAAGCCTTCTGCGCGGGCCTTTTCACGCGTTTCGTCGCGCGCCCAGACAAGAACGTTCACGCCGAACGCTCTCGCGTAGTCGGCGACAGCATGAGCGATGCGCCCGAAACCGTGGAGGCCGAGGGTCTTACCGCGCAAGGAGCGCCCGACGCCGATTTGCCAGCCGCCGGACTTCATCGAAGCAATCTGGCCGGGGAGGTCGCGCATCGAGGCGAGGATCAGAGCCCAGGTCAGCTCGGCGGTGGCATAGCTCGGTGAGCCGGTGTGGAGGTCCGACGAGACGACAATGCCGAGCCGTGTGCATGTGTCGACATCGATGTGAGGGTACACGCTGCGCTGCGAGATCAGCTTCAGATTAGGCAGGCGCTCGAGCAGGGGGGTGCGAATTTTTGTGCGCTCGCGGATCAGGACCAGCGCTTCGGTATCTGCGAGACGTTCCGCGAGCACGTCGGTTTCCTGGACGTGGTCGTTCCAAATCGTGACTTCGTGCTCCTTCAGCAAATCGAAGCAATCGAGGGTGCGCAGTGTATCATGGTAATCATCGAGAATTGCGACTTTCATAAGCTTACGGACCTCCCAAAGGGTTATAACCGGCTCTTACCTTATTTCGCGACTTTCGCGCGTTCCGCGGCTCTCAAGGAGCGCTCGTGGGCCGCACGTGGCATTGCAGGTGGCGTGCTGTGCTGCGCCATCAGATGTCCGCCATCGCCAATAGCACCGCGTCTTCGTCGACCTGGTCGCCGGGGCCGGCCAGCAGTTCGCCGACAATGCCGTCGCGCGGCGCGGTGAGCGTGTGCTCCATTTTCATGGCTTCCATGACGATGACCGGTGTGCCCTTGGACACCGTATCACCTACCGCCACGGTAACGAGCTTAACAACACCTGGCATGGGCGCGGCGATGCGGTCGCTATCGGCGGCCTCGTCACCGGCACCGGCCAAGGGGTCGGCAATCGTGAAGGCGGACGGTCGGCCATCGAGGAAGACGGTGATGCGTGCACCTTCGACGATGACGTGGGCGTCGAAGGTGCGGCCCGATGATGTGGCCCGGACACGGGTGCCTTCGAGGCTCGCAATATCAATCGTTATGGCGACATCTTGATCTTCGCCGGTTGTATAGCGCGCATGCCAGCCATCGCGGCGGTGCTCGAGGCTGACGGGAATATCTTCATCACCGAAGCGCAAGCGGGAGAAGGCGCAAGCCTGCTCCCAGAGGCGCCAAGGGCCCAGCCGGTGCCAGATATCGCCCCAGACATCGTCAGTTCCAGCGGCCGTGTTCCGCTGCGTCGTTCCCGGCCAGCCGAGGGCTGCCAGGGCCGCCAGCGCGACGGCCTCGGGCGTCATGGCGGCCGGTAGGGTGAGCGCCTGGCGATGGCGCTCGATCAGGCCGGTGTCGACATCACCGGCCGCGAACGCCTCGTGGCCGGCGAGCGACAACAGGAACGATGCGTTTGTAACCGTGCCGGTTGCCCGCGTGTCAGCGAGCGCGGCTTCAAGGCGCGCCAGGGCGACGGCGCGAGTCGGCCCGTGGACGATGAGCTTGGCGATCATGGGGTCGTAGAAGGGCGTTATGGTATCGCCCTGGCGAACGCCGGTGTCGACGCGCAGATGATCGACCCCACAATCTGGCAGGTGCAGCGTTGTCAGGGTGCCGGTTGCCGGCAGGAAACCGCGTGCAGCGTTCTCCGCATAAAGGCGTGCTTCGAACGACCAGCCGTTGATAGTCAAATCGTCCTGCGCGACCGGCAGCGGTTCACCGTTGGCCACACGAAGCTGCCAGTCGACGAGATCGTGACCCGTGATCATCTCCGTAACCGGATGCTCGACCTGGAGGCGCGTGTTCATCTCCATGAAGTAGAAGCGATCGTCCCGGAGGCCGTCCGAGACATCGGCGATGAATTCGATCGTACCGGCACCGTGATATTCGATGGCCTTGGCGGCCTTGACGGCGGCGGCGCCCATGGCGGCACGCATTGCGTCCGTCATGCCCGGCGCCGGTGCTTCCTCGATCACTTTCTGGTGGCGGCGCTGCAGCGAGCAATCGCGCTCGAACATGTGAACG
>CAZWCL010000204.1:0-6694 GCA_964632265.1 uncultured Hyphomicrobiaceae bacterium
GTTGCCCGCATTCACGCCATCATTCGACGGTCAAAGGGCCACGCGCAGTCCGTTATCGAAACCGGGGAACTCAAAGTCAATCTCGACACCAAAACAGTCGAGGTCCATGGCCAACGGGTTCATCTGACCGGCAAAGAGTACCAGATGCTCGAGCTGCTCTCGCTGCGCAAGGGTACCACGCTGACGAAAGAGATGTTCCTCAACCATCTCTATGGCGGCATGGACGAGCCGGAACTCAAGATCATCGACGTCTTCATCTGTAAGCTGCGCAAGAAGTTGCAAGCCGCGACGGGCGGTCAGCATTACATCGAGACGGTGTGGGGACGGGGCTACGTTCTCCGTGATCCGGCTGATGAAAGCACTGCCGCAGCTTAACGCGATCAATATTCCCTGACAATTCTGACAGGAGGCTTCGCGGCCTCCTGTTTTTTTTGCTGTCTTCACATGACCGTCGGCCATTGGCTAAGCGGCACGGCGTATGGCGCAAGTGGCGTGCATGCCGTTCTGATCTGGTTTACTGTCGTCTAATTCGCCGCAAATTCGGACTGTCAGAGAATGGACCCGCCGCTTATGGCTGATCAGCAGACGCCCCGCTTCAAACTCGCCGTCGTCCCAGTGACGCCGCTACAACAGAACTGTTCGCTCATCTGGGATGTGGAGACGAAAAAGGGCGCCGTTGTCGATCCGGGTGGTGATGTCGATTACATTCTCGAAGCGGTCGCCGAAAACGACTTCGTGGTCGAAAAAATCGTCCTGACCCATGGCCATTTCGATCATGCCGGTGGCGCCGATGAGCTGCGCGAAAAACTCGGCGTAAAGATCGAAGGTCCCCACCTCGACGACAAGTTCCTCCTTGATGATCTCGTTGCCACGGCGGCCAAATTCGATATCCCGGGCGGGCGCAATGTTACGCCGGACCGCTGGATCGAAGAGGGTGAGACGCTCGAGATCGCCGGGCTGTCATTCGACACGTACCATTGCCCCGGCCATTCGCCCGGCTCTTTGGTGTATGTGAACACCGAGCACGGCTTTGCATTCGTTGGCGATGTGCTCTTTCGCGGTTCCATCGGCCGGACAGATTTCCCCTACGGCGACCACAACGCCCTGATCAATGCCATCCAGACGAAACTTCTGCCGCTAGGCGACCACATCGCATTCATTTGCGGACACGGGCCACCCTCGACGTTCGGGGAAGAAAAGCAGGGCAATCCTTTCATCATCTGACTATCTGGCCCCTGCGCGGTATATATATCGCCTGTGTGTCTTGCAGCGCGCGTCTCGATCTGTACGTTTGGCTGCACATCCCCTCAACCAGCGAAGTAGGCCGCGTCATGGACAACAGCATCCCTCAAAGCCAATGGATTGACCGAGCCAAACACGTGCTGCCGGCGGGTGGCTTTGGCAACTATGATCCAGGCATAGTTATTCGGGAAGGGCGCGGCGCCCAGGTCTGGGACGAAGACGGTAACCGCTATGTCGATTTTCTGATCGGCTCCGGCCCGATGCTGCTCGGCCATGGCCACCCCGAAATTCTCGAGGCGGTTCATGAGCAGGTCGACAAGGGCCTCACCTTCTTTGCCAATAACGCGCGCGGCATCGAGCTTGCCGAAGAAATCGTCGATGCGATGGCGTGCGCCGAGCAGGTCCGGTTCGTCAGTTCGGGCAGTGAAGCGGACATGTATGCGATGCGCCTGGCCCGCGCTCACACCGGACGAGACAAGATCTTAAAGTTTGAGGGTGGCTACCATGGCATGTCTGCAGAAGCCTTGATGAGCCTCGCGCCTGACAAGCTCCAGAACTTTCCGCTGGCCGTGCCGGACAGCGCCGGTATTCCCGACAGCGTCCGCGATCACATCATCGTCGCGCCTTTCAACGATGCCGATTTCGCCCGCCAGCTTATAGCAGAACACGCTGGCGACATCGCAGCTGTCATCGTCGAGCCGCTACAGCGGCTCATCCCGCCGGCGCCAGGCTTTCTGGAGGCCCTGCGCGAAGAAACGCAAAAGCACGGCATTGTTTTGATTTTCGATGAAGTCGTAACGGGCTTTCGCCTCGAATACGGCGGTGGCCAGCAGCGCTATGGCGTGACGCCGGATCTCTGCACGCTCGGCAAAGTCATCGGCGGCGGTTTCGCACTTGCAGCGATCGCCGGTGAGAGCGAGATAATGGCGCATTTCGACCAGGCGAAGGTTGGCAAAGAGAACTTTACATTCCAGGTCGGCACGCTCAGCGGGAACCCCGTCGCGGCCGTGGCTGGACTTGCCACAATGCGGGTTTTGAAGCGCAACGGCATGTACGAACAGCTCAAAACGAACGGGCGCACGGTAATGGAGGCCCTTCGTGAGCACCTCGGCGCGGCCGGTGTGCCGTTCCGGATCGTCGGCGACGCGACGCTGTTCGATGTAGTGTTCACGCCGAAAGAAGTTACCGATTATCGTGGCGTTCTCGGCGGCGATACGGACCTTGCCATTCGATTCAACGCCGGCCTGCGAGAGCGCGGCATACTTAAGTCGCCCGGTAAATGGTACGTCTCGCTCGGTTTGAGCGATGAGAATTTGGCTGAAACATGCGAGGCGATCGCCGGCGCAGCCAAGGTGCTCTGACGTCCCCAAACGCCGGATCAGTCGCAACCTGCAGCGATCAGTTGGGCGCGCGTGTGGCCTCAGCCCTCACTCTCGCCGCATGCGTAGCGCGATCGCTCGATGTCATCGGGGGCCGCTTCCTCATCCCCCCATATCAACTTGTTGTGGTCGAAACCCGCTTCGATGGTTGGCTTCACGATGCGGAAGTAGGGCGAGACGTCGAAGTCGCAAGGCGCGAACAGGCTGTGATGGCGGATGTGGAGGATCTCGCTCCGGCTGAGACGGTCGATGGCGACTCGCTCGACCCGCGGCAGGATCGGATATCGGATTGACTGAAACGCCTGCGCGATCAGAGTTGAGCAGATTGCCCGGGTTGGTTCGCCCGAACCTAAGGCAATCATACGGCGCCGCCAACGCTGCGGGACCGGCAACGGCACAAAATAGCGGGCCATGTCGATGATGTTGCGCAGGTCGTACTCGAGACCGATCCGCGTGGTCATGTAGGTGATTAAGCTTGCCTGGTCGGCATGGCATAGGCCGACCGGCCGACAGATGCGGGTATGGGCGCGTACATATTTTGAAAGGGGCGCGCTGATGCAGCCCTCGCCGAGGTTGACTTCGATGAGGACATGCGGTTCGCCCGACGGCGCGCTTTTGCCTTCTACCTCACCGACGTAGAGCGCGGCGTGCGACCACGTCGATTGAGTGAGATACTTGATCGTCTTCGAGACGCGGTCGGCTCCCGAGACCAGCAGTACATCGCCCGGTTGCAGTACTTTCTGCAGCGCCACCGGGTCAGACGGCGCATAGGGCCAGTCGTCCTGATCGTGGCGGCGCAGACGCGCAGCAACCAGCCGTCCCAACCAGTCGAGGAAGTTGTCAAATACGCTCATCCGTTTGGAAATTGCATCGGATTCGGCGCAACACCAATCAATTCTGGTAGAACGTGGGCGTGATCGCGCGGCTGGCACCAACGAACAGGCGTCGCGCGACGGCCATGCTAATCCTTCAAGGTTAAACGCCGAGATAGCGGTGCTGCACGTCTGCGTTTGCCAGAAGCGCCGGCGACGAGCCCGCCCAAACCACCCGCCCCTTCTCGACGACGTAGTGACGGTCTGCGAGCGCCACGAGGTCGGCGATGTTCTTGTCAACGATCAGAATCGACAAGCCATCGTCTTTGATCCGCCGGAGGCAGGCCCATATCTCGTCGCGGATGAGCGGCGCGAGACCTTCTGTGGCTTCATCGAGGATGAGTAATCGAGGGTTCGTCATGAGGGCGCGCCCTATTGCCAGCATCTGCTGCTCGCCACCCGACAACAGATTGCCCATGGATGTGCGGCGCGCAGACAGTTCCGGAAATAGCGCATAGATGTGGTCGGTGATCCACGGTGTCGGATCACCGCGCCGATTGGCAGCTGTCGCGACGAGGTTCTCGTGAACGGTGAGGTTGGGAAAGATCTGCCGACCTTCCGGCACGAGACCCAGACCGAGCTTGGCGATGCGATGCGATGGTGCACGGGCAATCTGGACCCCGTCGAATGTCACTTTACCTTTGTCGGCCTGCAAGATCCCCATGATCGAGTTGATCGTGGTCGTCTTGCCCATGCCGTTGCGCCCGAGCAGCGTAACGACCTCGCCTGCTTGGACGCTGAGTTCCATGCCAAACAGCGCCTGGCTGGCACCGTAGTAGGTTTCAAGACCACTTACCTCGAGCATCACAAAGCCTCCCCGAGGTATGCCCGCCGGACGGTTTTGTTGGCGCGTATATCGTCCGGCCTGCCTGTTGCGAGGACCCGCCCATAGACCAGAACGCTGATGCGGTCGGCCAGGGCGAACACCGCATCCATATCATGTTCGATGAGCAGCATGGTCTGGCCATCAAGGGACTTCAGGATCTCGACCATAAGCGCAGATTCTTCCGTCCCCATCCCCGCCATTGGCTCATCGAGCAGCATCAGCTTCGGATGGCCGGCGAGCGCCATCGCGATTTCAAGTTGGCGCCGTTCACCGTGGGACAGACGCGCCGCGATGAGGTCGGCACGGTCGGCAAGCCCCACAACGCCGAGTTGGTCGAGAGCGGTCTCCCGCAGCGCCACTTCATCGCGGGCCGCTCTCCAAAGCCCGAAGGAATGGCCCCGGTGCGCCTGGACGGCCAGTGCTACGTTATCGTGCACCGTCAAGTTCATGAAAACGGAGGTGATCTGAAAAGACCTGGCAATTCCGACGTGAGCACGCCGGTGCGCAGGTAACCGGGTTATGTCCCGGCCGTCGAGCACCACCTCTCCTCCATCAGACTGGATTTGGCCGGATAGCTGCGCAAGCAGCGTTGTTTTGCCGGCACCATTCGGCCCGATTATCGCGTGGGTTTCGCCGTGCTGCACATCAAGGTGCACGTTGTCCGTTGCGCGTACGCCGCCGAAGCGCTTCTGGAGGCCTCGAATGCTAAGCAGGGCCTCAGTCATTGCGCGGACCTGCCAGCCGGTCGATGAGGCCACTGATGCCGCCGCGCAGGAACAGCACCGACAAAATGAGCAGAACGCCGAACGGCAAATGCCAATAGATCGTAAAACCCGACATTATCTCTTCGAGCAGCACGAAGGCGGAGGCCCCGATGACCGGTCCGATCAGCGAGCTTGTGCCGCCGAGGATGACCATGAACAAAAGCTCACCCGAGCGCGTCCAATCCATCATCTCTGGTGAGATGAAAGCATTGAAATTGCCAAGCAGTGCGCCGGCATAACCACACATGGCGCCGGAGATGACGTAGGCAAAGAGCCTGTAGAGATAGGCGTTGAAGCCGAGCGCGCGAATACGCTGCTCGTTGTCCTTGGCGCCGCGCAGGACCATGCCGAACCGTGAGTTGATTATGCGATGTACGATGTACAATGCCGCCAGCAGCGAAATATAGCATAGTGCGAACAGCGCAATCGGGTTGTCGGTGTCGACGAAAGGCAGGCTCGAACGCTCATAGATGGTCAGTCCGTCGTCGCCGCCGTATGCTTCGATCGAGACGATCGCAAAAAAGACCATTTGTCCGAATGCCATGGTGATCATAATGAAATGAACGCCACGGGTTCTGAGACTGATGGCCCCGGTGATTAGGGCGTAGAGAGCAGATACACCGACAGCCAGTGCGATATGGAAAAGGCCATTGGTTGACGCAACGGCGTCGAAGCCGCCGCTGATTGTATGATGCACCGGGATGCCGACCGCATAGGCGCCAAGCCCGAGAAATGCGGCATGGCCAAAGGACACCAGGCCACCGTACCCGAGCACCAGATTCAGGCTCACAGCGGCAATCGACAGGATCGTCAGGCGCGTGAAGATGTCGAGCCAAAAGCGGTTGTCGGTCATGAAGGCGATAACTGGCACCACCCCGAGAAGTATCACGATGGCCCAAACCACCCGTCTGCCGGCAGACGGATGCTCGCTGGTCACCAGTCCGCTGCCGAATAGCGGACGGGCCGATTGCGTCGCGCGTTCCTTGGCCATGATCAGCGCACCTTTGGTGGAAAGAGGCCTTCTGGCCGCACGGCGAGGATGGCTGCCATCAAAATGTAGATGAGCATTGCCGAGATCGCGGGAGCCGCCGTTTCAGCCGCCCCTGTCGACATCAAGAGTTTGAAGATGACGTCGAGGTACGACCGCCCCATCGTATCGATCAGGCCGATTAAAAGGGCTGCGACGAAAGCCCCCTTCATCGAGCCAATCCCGCCGATGATAATCACGACAAATGCCGTGATGATGATCTCATTACCCATACCGATTGAGGCTTCGGTGATCGGCGAGATCAGCATACCGGCAATACCGGCGAGTGCGGCGCCAAGCGCGAATATTCCTGCAAAGAGCGTTTTGACGTCGACCCCAAGCGCGCCGACCATCGTGCGGTTGGCCGCGCCTGCCCGGATGAGCATGCCGAGCCGGGTATGATTGACGAGATGGTAGAGACCAGCCGCGATCAGCAGGCCGGCCGCAATGATTACGAGGCGAAAGGTCGGGAAAACGATTCCGCCCGGCAACGGTATGCCGCCGTTCAGCCATTGCGGCAGCGGCACCGAGATGCCGGCAGGACCCCAGATTATTTGTACCAGCGTGTCAAATACGAGGATCAG
>CAZWCL010000205.1:0-6683 GCA_964632265.1 uncultured Hyphomicrobiaceae bacterium
TACCGGCCAGCAGCGCTGGCCTGCGCCTGCGCGGATCTTGAATAAAGGCGTTCCGTATCACCATGGTGCTGGTTTATCCACATGGCTGCCCGTTCCGCTTCAACTGCGAATCTGATCAGTCTTTGCTTGCGTAGCCTAAATTCAGAGGGTGCGCTCACCCCCGAGGGTCAATAAGAGGGCGGCTATGGCGAATTTTGCGACGCATATCGGTGCTGGCACCGTCGTCTGTGGTGCCTTGGCGACAATCACGCTGGCAGCCGACGTCATAGCGCCTGAAAACCTGATTGCGGTGACGCTGGCTGGCGTTCTCGGTTCGGTCTTGCCTGATATTGATCTCAAAGATTCGCGCGCGAGCCGGGCACTGTTTTCCGGTCTTGCCGTGTTCTTTTCGTTCTGTGTGTTGTTCATCAACGCGGGCTACTACTCGATCGCGGAGCTCTGGTTGCTCTGGCTCGGCTCGTTTCTCATGGTGAGGTATGCGGCCGAAGCGCTCTTTCACCGCTTTTCCTATCATCGCGGTATATGGCATTCACTTGTTGCGGGGTTCTTCTTCTGGTTTTTAACGGCGATCGTCTTCTATTACATTCTAGGCGTCCATGAGGGCGTCGCGTGGCTCGCTGGCGGATTTATGTTCGTTGGCTATCTCACACATCTGGTGCTTGACGAGATGTACTCGGTGAACCTGATGGGACAGCGGCTTAAGCGGTCGTTCGGGTCCGCGCTCAAGTTTTTCGATGCCAGAAAACCTGGAGATAGCGCGACCGTGTCGACCCTGGCCGTGATCCTTTTTCTGCTGGCGCCGCCATCTGGGCCATTTGTCGAAGGGATTTCATCGAAGCAGCTCTGGACCGGTCTGCAGCAACGATTTCTGCCGAATAACAGTTGGTTTGGCGTAATCGGCCGGGACGGCATCCTGGCGCGCCGTAACCCGGTTGCCGCGCCGTCCGCCTCGACCATTAAGACCGGATCTGTGCCGGAGTCGGTCAAAGGTGCTGCGCCACGTGTCAGCCGGGACCGCGAACCGGGCATGAAGCTACCGCCGCAGTAGCGTTGCGCGGGGCCAAGCAGGCGAAAGCGCCGCTGCGTCTTTCGATGCGGGCGGTGCTTTTTTAGTGGCCCGGTCGCGGTGGTCGGCTGGTCAAGTTCAAGGGCAGTTGTTGCCGTCGTAGGTCACGAAGGCCGAGAGGCGCGGCTTCAGGTAAAACTTTTCTTCGAGTTTCTTTGTCGTGGTGATCCATTTATCGAAGATCAGCGGCTGATAGTCGTACTCTACTTCAGCGACGATGACGCTGTCGCCCTTTTCGACCACGCCGGTTGGCAGAGCGTAGGTCTGATTTGGCGAATAGCTGCCCGTGCCGCCATTGTGCGATGCTGCCCAACAGACTTTTGTGTCAGTCTCGTCGGTTGCGGAGGCTGCCACGTTGAGGATCGTCATTTTCAATAGAGTGTGATCATACGGTTTGACGATCTGTTCAACCACTTCCATAACGCCATCCATGTCGGATGTGGTCATTTCCTTGGTGCGCGCGACGAGGTCGGCGGCAGAGCTTGCGACCTGGCTGACGCGGCGGTCGACCGTGATCACCTGACTGAATTCCACAGCGCCGATAAACATCATCACCATCAGTGGGGCGACCATTGCGAACTCGACGGCGGCAACGCCGCGCTTGTTGTTCTTAAAGTTTGCGAGCCGTCTGGCACGATGCCCGCTGAAGAATTTGAAAACTGGTTTACGCATGACATCCTCGCGCAAAGTTGGGGGGCGCTGCTCGTACAGCGGATCAGTTGTATGGTTCGGTTCGGAATGTCGTGGTCGCTCGGATGAGGCGTGAGCCGCTGCCCATGTTGCCGAGATCGAGGAACGGCAGCATCTTGGTCATCTCCCACTCGTAGCAGACTGTTACCAGAACGACGTCGCCAGCCCCGCCCGGTACCGGGGAGGGTGTCGGTTCAGGGATCAGATCGCCGCCGCTGTTGGTGCATGCCGCAGCCATAGACGCAGCGCCGGAGAAGGAGGGGCTAGAGACGACATTTATGCGGATATTATTTGCGCAGTCGACGAATGATGGAGCGTAACCGCAAATGTCTTGCTTGAATTGAGAGGTGGTTTTGCCGGCGGTTTGGGCCTGGCCGGTGCGAACCTGGCGGGATGCCTTCTCGACGGCGTTTTCAAGAGAGAACGTCGTGAAAAAGAATAAGCCGACGGCAATCGTACCGAATAGCAACATGAGGAAGGGCATCGCGACGAGCGCGAATTCGACTGCTGTGAAGCCGCGGTCGTCCCGCAAGAAGCGCCGCGCAAAACTTTTGAGGTGCGGGGGCACAGGCAGACCAGGACTAAGAAAACTCGTACGCATTACGAAACAACCTCACTCGAAGACACGTAGTGTTCTGCTAAAAGAGCACCAAATTACTGAACGAATGATTTAGGATTTGGTCTGAGCAGTCAGAGGGTTAAAAAATAGCTTACAAATTCGATCTGGGATAACCAAACGGTCGTGGTGTCTCTAATCGGCTGGCGGCTTATCGCCCGAGGTTTCGTCGCAGGACATCAAAGACTGTTGAATGGCACGAAAAAAAGAGCGGCCTGAAGAAGACCGCTCGGTGTTTCATTGACATTTTTATATAGGTGCGTTGCGGACGTTATTGTCCCCCGCCCTGGCCACCACTGCTGCCACCCTGGGACAGCTTGATTTTCAGTTCGGCGTTTTCAGCCGCAGTCTTGAAGTATTCCTTGTGGTCGCCGACAGTCACCGTCGGGTTGCAGCGTGGCGAGCAGGCGTAGGACTCGCGGTTGGCGCCGCGCTGTAGGTTCACGACTTTGGACTGGTCGCGCAGGACGATCACACGGGCTTCCTGGATGACGTTCTTCTCATTGTCGAGAAGTATCAAGTTCGTTGTCCCGAATGATTTGCCGGTTACAACAAGGAGCTTCTGAGACTGCACCGTAATGTCGGCAATGGTTGGATTGCCGATGATGATCTCGGAGACTGGACGGGGAACGCGGAGCAACTGGGATTGATCATAGCGCACGAGCAACTCTTCTGCTTTTGCTCCGGTTGCGCTGAATGCCAGAGCGGCAGCGACGGTTGCGCTTGCAAAAAGTGCGAGCATCGTGCGCCAAGCGCTGTGGGATGTCCGCGTTGTAAAGCCAGCCATGTCGGGGAGCCTCGTGTAGGATTTCGCTTTGAACAGCCATTTGGGCCGCAAAAGTTTAACAATTTGCAAATATGCGTGTCAGACCGGTGCGATTCCGGCGGGCCGGGTGCCGGAGCGGTGCGAACTAGTTTTCCGGCGTTAGCTAATATGAATGTAAACTTACATTATGTTTCGCTGGAATATACTATTAACTATAATAATTTCAGTGGCTTAGGCTTAGGTGTTTGGTAAGTTTTGAAGCGCATATTCATTCGTGTCGCAGCCAAAACGGCGTGACAAATCGAACGGTCAAGTGACCTTATCTAGTCTAGAGTTGGGAGAGTTATTATGAAATTGTTCGCTCGCTTTGCAAAGTGTGAGTCTGGTGCCACGGCTATCGAATACGGCCTGATCGCTGCCCTGATCGGTGTCGCTATCATCGGTGCAGTCGGCAACGTCGGCAACGGCATCAACAACACCTTCGGCAACGTCGAAAGCGAACTCTAATCCTAGAGGGTTAGAGAGAAATCCGGGATCGTCAGGTGATCCCGGAGATGCTTTGAAAAGTCCGTCAGACAGCAGTCTGGCGGATTTTTTTTGGTTTCGAGGCAGTGCGCGGCCAATTAAACCTGGGGTTCAGTGGTCATATTGACCTTGCGTTAGGTACTATTATTCGAATTTGATCTGAAGTTTATCGCGGCCGATTCTGTTAAGATTTGCGAATACGGATTACCATAGGGTAGGTCCTGATGAAATAATATACGGCCGGCAAGTGCCGTAGTCAGTTTGTGTCGAGTATCGAGGAGATTTGAGTATGAAGGCCTTATTGAAACGGTTCCGGTCAAATAAATCGGGAGCCACCTCGATTGAATACGCCTTTATCGCAGCCATGATCGCGCTGGCATTCATTGCGGCGGCTGAGCTCATCGGACTGGACCTAGCGAACACCTTTGATAACGTCGCCACCGCCTTCTGAGGCGGCGGTCGTGTGGCCGTCGTTCCCAAAAATGTGGGCGGTACGGCGACGTGGCGTTCGTTCAGCGTCAATTTACGTTCCTGGCGTAACGTGGGTGGAGTTGAAGGATAGAGCCGTGGGCGGGCATTCCGCTGGCTCTTAGGGTTGCGTGGAGGTTATCGTGGACTATTGGTTGCTATTGATCTTTCCGGCGCTGATGATTTTTGCAGCGTTGATGGATCTTTTCACGATGACCATACCGAACCGGATCTCTATCATCCTGGCCGCCGGCTTCCTGATCGCCGCTCCGCTGACGGGGCTTGGCCTGGAACAGTTCCTGATGCACCTTGGAACGGGTGTCGTTGTGTTGATGATCGGGGTGGCCCTCTTTGCCTTCGGTCTCGTTGGTGGAGGCGATGCCAAGTTGCTCGCGGCCGCTTCACTCTGGATCGGCTTCAACGATCTTGGCCAGTACGTCTTCATGGTGGTGCTGATGGGGGGGGCGCTCTCGCTGATGTTGCTTACCTATCGTAAGCTGCCGCCGCCCCGGCTGTTGCTTGGCCAACAATGGGCTCTGCGCCTGCACAACAAGAAAGAAGGCATTCCGTACGGACTGGCCCTTTCCGGCGCAGCGCTTTGGATATTCCCGACAACGAGCTGGTTCACGACCGTTGCGGTCTGAACGACCGGCGACGAATCAGCGACGCGATGTGGGCGCCGACCGATTGCCTCGGCCGACCTTTGCTTCATTCATCCAGATTTCCTCCCGGATGCCGCTATGCTGCCCGGGTTAACGTCATTCGTTGAAAGTCGTGCGCGCGACGCAGAAAAAACATCCGCCGTCTCAAAGCGGACTGCCGGTTAACGCCATCTTGAGATTTGTCCTGCACAGTGCCTGTCAGATTTAAGAGTCCGACTCGCTGATTGAAAGGACGATTTAGGGCTATGAAACGCGCTCAATTGCTCGGTATCGGGATAGCTGGCGTTGCCGGCCTCGCCGCATTTTTCGGTATGCAGACGCTCGTCAAGCAGCCGCCACCGAAAATCGTCCAGAAGGAAGCCGTAAATTCCACTCAGGTCCTGGTGGCGCAAACCGCCATCGGTCTCGGCACGTCTGCGACAGAGGCGAACTTTCGTTGGCAGGAATGGCCGAAGGCTGCGGTAACGCCGTCGTTCATCACCTACGATCTCAGGCCCAACGCGATGCGCGAGCTTAAAGGTTCGATCGCACGGTCTTCGATCATCGCCGGCGAGCCTGTCACGGAGAACAAACTGATCTCGCCGGGCAAGGGCGGTGTTCTGGCTGCCATCCTGCCATCCGGCATGCGGGCGATTTCGACGCGAATTACCGAACAGACGGCGGTTGGCAAAATGATCCTGCCGAACGACCGGGTCGACGTGATCCTTACGCAACGCAAGCGCGACAAGAACGGTAACGAAGCTCACGTCAGCGATACCATGTTCCGCAACGTGCGGGTGCTGGCGATCGGCACTCAGCTCGAAGCGAAAGAAGAACAGAACAATGCGCAGGGCAATGTCGCCACGCTCGAGATGACTTCACGTCAGGCCGAAATGCTGGCGCTGGCCAACTCGATGGGTGAGATCTCACTCGCGCTGCGTAGCGTCGCCGACCTCAACGATCAGAGAGGCACGGTGAAGAAGAATGACAAGGACAACCAGAGTACGTCCATCAGTGTGCTGCGGTATGGCGTCAAGCAACGCGCCTACGGCGTTAACTAACTGTCCATCCTGTTCGCGTATCTTAAATCAAATAATCCCGTCTTCGTTTGTGTGCGTCTGAGTTCGAGTCCCACTATTCCGGTAGCTCGTCAAAAGGCTGACACCAATGCGAAAAATAAAAACGAAGGTGGTTGGCGCCGTGCTGGCCTCTGCTGCCACCTTCGCGCTGACCCTGACCACTCCGAGCATCCAAGATGCATCCGCCGGTGATAGATACTCACGCGACCGGGGCGCTCCAGTCGCCGCAACATCTCATCGCTCGGTTCTCAGCATTCGTGACAGCAACCAGCTGCCGATGACGAAGGGACTGACGGTCGCCAAGAACAAATCTCTCCTGGTCGAATTGCCTCGCGAATTGCGCGATGTAGTCGTTTCCAACCCGGAGATCCTCGATGTCGTGGTGCAGTCGTCGAATCGCGCCTACCTGATCGGCAAGACGTACGGTCAGGCCAACGCCTTCTTCTTTGATGAGCACGGTGAGCGGGTTCTCACCCTCGAGGTTCAGGTCGAGCGTGATACGGCCTCGCTGGATGCCTTGTTCCACCGTCTGATGCCGGGATCGAAGATCCGCACGGAAGTCATCAACGACACGCTCATCCTGACAGGTAGCGTGCGCAATCCGGCCGATGCCACCAAGGCCGTCGAGATCGCGAGGCGCTTTTCGGTCACGATCAAGCCGCGCGATGACATTGCGAGTGAGTTCAAGGTCATCAACATGCTCGCCGTCGAGGGCGAAGAGCAGGTTCAGCTTCGCGTGGTGGTCGCCGAGGTTGAGCGATCGATGCTGAAGCAGTTCGGCGTCAACATCGGCGCGATGATCAACACGGGCAACTTCACGACGACCGTTCTT
>CAZWCL010000206.1:0-6677 GCA_964632265.1 uncultured Hyphomicrobiaceae bacterium
CCACCGATATTCGAGCCGCTCGAATACTTTGGCTGAATGCCGAGATGTTCGGCCAGCGACATGTTCGCCATCGAATAGAATGCGCTGGCAGCGAAGACGCCATCGACCTTTTCGAGCGGGATTTGAGCGTCGTCCAGCGCCTTGTGGACGGCCTCAGCCATGATTTCCATTGCGTTGCGCCCGGGCGCTTCCCCGCAGCCGGCGGTTGCGAGACCAACGCAGGCGGTCTTGCCTCTCAGAGCATGTGCCATGTGTCGTCTCCTTATTGTGCCGGTTCAAAAACGACCGCGTCCTGGTCGCCGATCTTGTCGATCTTTGCTTTGACTTTCATGCCGATTTTCACTTCGTCCGGTGCGACGCCGATGACGCGGCTCATCATGCGCGGGCCTTCCGCAAGATCGATCAGCGCGATGTTGTAGTCCCCGCCCTTTTCGGGCCGCTGCCGGTTGCAGGTTGTCGCATAGACTGTGCCGTCGCCGGACGCTTCGACCCATTCGAGGTCCGCGGTGCCGGTGCCCGGTGCGACCGTGCGTGGATAGAAATTATATTCGCCGGTCGATTTGGACTGCTGGATCATGAACTTTCCCTCGGCGAGGTAGTCATGATAGCGCCGCTCCGGCCCGGGCCCTGAGAAATAGTCGTCGGATGACATTCGGGTTGCTCCTTCTGTGATGATCGCGGGTAGTTATTTATTCTTGAAATCGGCCTTACGCTTCTCAGCGAATGCGGCCATGCCTTCCGATTGGTCTTCAGTGGCAAACATCGAGTGGAAGACGCGCCGCTCGAACAGGATGCCTTCCCGCAGCGTCGTCTCGTAGGCGCGGTTGACCGTCTCCTTGGTCATCATCGCGATCGGTCGCGACATATCGGCGATCTTTTGCCCCGTTTTAACCGCCTCATCAACTAGGCCATCGGCCGGCACGATCCGTGACACAAGGCCCGAGCGCTCCGCCTCGTCTGCATCCATCATCCGCCCCGTCAGGCACATCTCCATGGCTTTTGACTTGCCAACGAAGCGGGTCAGACGCTGCGTGCCACCGGCCCCTGGCATGACGCCAAGCTTGATTTCAGGCTGGCCGAACTTCGCCGTCTCGGCCGCGATGATGAAGTCGCACGCCATCGCCATTTCGCAGCCACCACCGAGCGCGAACCCTGCCACAGCGGCGACGGTCGGCTTGCGCACATGCGCGACCTTCTCCCATCGGGAGATAAAGTCGCTCATGTAGACATCCATGTAGTCGCGCGATTGCATTTCCTTGATGTCGGCCCCCGCGGCGAACGCCTTTTCCGAGCCGGTGACCACAATGCACCCGATTGCCTCGTCGGCTTCAAATGCTTCGAGGGCCTGATAGAGGTCTTCGATGAGAGCTGAGTTCAGCGCATTGAGTGCGTCTGGCCGGTTGAGCGTTATGAGCCCGACATTACCGCGGGTCTCGACGAGGATGTTGTCGTAGGTCATGGGTCGCGTTCCTTGCACTTGATCATCGATATCTCTTGCCGCTTGTTCTACGCGAGGGCGCGCGCTGCCTCAATCAGCCGGTGGGTAGATACCGCTTGGCTGCGCCGTGAACAGAGTTGGATGCATCACATTTCGCCGCCACGTAGATCATCGCTGGCAAAACCCGCAAAAAAACGTCGAGCGCCCCGCCTGAACGATGCGCCGGATGACACCGTTACAGCCTGGCGTATGGCAAACGTCGCCTTCGCGGCCGTAAACGGCGAAAGCGTGCTGGAAGTAGCCGAGATCGCCGTCAGTCCGGCGATAGTCACGCAGCGTCGAACCACCAGCGGCGATCGCGTCGTTCAGCACGTTGCGGATTTCCGGGACAAGCCGCATCGCCCGCGCGGTTGGCCGGCCTTGCCGGTCGGCCAGCGCACCGGCAAGGCGTCGCGGGCTGATCCGCGCCCGAAAGAGCGCCTCGCAAACGTAGATGTTGCCGAGCCCTGCGACATGGCGCTGGTCAAGCAGGAAAGCCTTGAGGTTGGTGGTGCGCCCGGCGGCTCGGGAAGCGAGATAATCAGCGCTGAGGGCGTTGCCGAGCGGTTCGATCCCCATGCCGGCGAAGTGGCGTGAGGTCTCCAGATCAGCCGTCGCAACGAGATCCATGAACCCGAAGCGGCGCGGATCGTTGTAGGTGACGCGGGCGCCGTTCGCGAGGTGGAAGACGACGTGGTCATGACTGGGGAGACCGCCCGGTTCGTGGGCAAATTCACCGGGCCGTTCTGGGCTCGCATCGGCGAGCGCGATACTGAACCGCCCGCTCATCCCAAGATGCATGATAAGCGTCTCACCACTATCGAGATCGGCGGTGAGATATTTCGCCCGCCGTCCGAGACGGGCAACAGTTCGCCCTTGCGTACGCGCCGTGAAGGCATCGGGAAACGGGAAGCGCAGGTCGGGCCGGCGCTGTTCGACCCGCACGAGGCGCACGCCGGTCATCACGGGCTCGAGGCCGCGGCGTACGGTTTCGACTTCGGGCAGTTCGGGCATTGTGGCGCGGGTTGTTGGTGGCGAGCGAGGATACTGGCGTAGCGCAGGCGGTTGCGTCTAGTCCAGAACCATGCGTTCGCTTCTTGGCCATTTGCGTGTCCGGGCGCGGTCATCGAGTTGCCGGCGGTCGTCGACAGTGAGGTGCTGGGCGACAATGCGCAGCAGGCGTTCGGCTTGCGCGCCGCCGACGCCGGCGCGGGTTGCGACGGTCAAAAGATAGTAGGAGAAACGTGGTGTGAGCCGGATGTAGCGGTCTTTGGCGCCGAGTGTCGCAAGCTCGAACATCGCCGGCGCGTAACCCGTGTAGGACATCCAGACAAGATCGGAGATAACGCCATAAATGGCGTTGACGGCGCGCGTGTCTTTCAGAATGACACTGAAATCGAACGTTATCATATTGCGGCGCTGGACGACACGGCGGATGGGCGTACCGGTACGCTGGACTTCGGCAATCGCTTCCGCCAGCCGAATTTTGAGCCAGCACAAATAGAGGTCTGGGAAGTGCACCATCTCCATGTGCTGGACCCACGATGACAGAACGCCTGGACCACGTTGCGGTGCATCCGGGTAGATGCGCCGGAAGCCTGTTTTGAACACGTAGAGCTCTTGTCTGCAGTAGCCGCTCGTCTGACCGTCTCGCTCGCGTCTCATACGAATACGTGGCCATACGTCCGAGGCTGCTCGAAGGGAGCGCTTCGTTGGCATGGGATAACCGGCGAATAGATTTTTTTGGTTGGCTCCCGAGTAAAGGATCCCATCGATCGTATCTAATGCACAAAGGGGTAACGCGAAACTGGTCCATGTTGCCATGAACACTGCTGCGATGATCGGTCTGTTCACCATAAGTGCGATTTGAGCCTTTGCTTATCACCGCCCGGTCAGCCACCTTCAGAATAGCTTCTGACGAAACAAACGAGGAATGGATTTATGTCAGAAGTTCTTTGTGAGCGAATTGTCGGCAATTTGGAAGCTTTGGGCCGTGAGTTGATTGAACTGAGAAGACAAGCGCGCAGACGGGAGGATGACATTGCTGCCATTCGAGGCAACTTGGCGGAAGCTGTAGAACGAGGCAACGGCGGTTCTGGGATCGGACGTCGCCCGACACGCCGCCGCGACGGCATCGGCCTCGATATCATCTCGGCGATCGGGCAGGTGATCGGGTCGGACAACTCGGCCGAGATCGACCGGCTGGAACAGCAGATTGCCGACGCCGAGAGCGACCTAGCGCGGTTGGAACACGAAATCGCAGACAAGGAGCGGCTTATCGCTGATGAACAATCCGACTTCGTGCGATACAATTGCTATGATCTGGGCCATAGCCATGAGGTGCTGAACCTTCATGGGGTCCGCGAAGGCGCCACGCTGTCGGCTTAGGTGGCTCGCGTACGAGAACTCTCAGAGGCGACCGCGTTTCTGGCATCGGAAAAATCGGGCTATATGACGGGGCAGAACCTGAGTATCGATGATAGCCTGACGCGCGCGATTTAAGGTATGAAATGAGGTCCGGAATGGGCGATAAGCGGGCAACCACAGCGGATGATACGTCGAGTTCGTTCGGGTATCAAGCGGTCGATCCCGCTGACCGCCAGAACCGCGTCAACGCCGTGTTTGCCTCTGTTGCTGGGCGCTACGACTTAATGAACGACCTTATGTCGGGCGGGCTGCACCGGCTTTGGAAGGACGAGTTCGTTACGCAGTTGGGTCCGCCCAAGAGCGACCGTGCTTTTCATCTCCTCGATGTCGCGGGCGGCACGGGAGACGTTGCACTGCGCGCCATCGGCCGAGCCGGCGGCGGCATGCGCGCCACAATCTGCGACATCAGCCCCGAGATGCTGGACGTTGGACGAGAACGCGTCGCTAAAGCAGGGCTCGACCATCGAATTGACCTCGTCGAGGGCAACGCCGAAGCGCTGCCGTTCGCGGATCGCACTTTTGATGCCTACACGATCGCCTTCGGCATTCGCAACGTCACCCGTATAGATCGGGCCCTCGCCGAAGCCCACCGTGTCCTGAAGCCCGGTGGCCGCTTTCTCTGCCTTGAGTTTTCGCACTGCGATGTCGCGATGCTCGACCGAATCTACGACTTTCACTCCTTCGAACTGATCCCGCGCCTCGGCGAATGGACCACTGGAGATCGAGACTCCTATAGGTATCTCGTCGAGAGCATCCGCAAGTTTCCTCGCCAGGAACCCTTCGCCGATTTGATTCGCGCAGCCGGCTTCTCGCGGGTCGGCTTCCGTAATCTGACTGGCGGGATTGCCGCGATCCACACCGGATGGCGCGTTTAACTGCCATGGGCCGCTTAACCGCAGGGGCGATGCCGCATGTCGCTCGGCCGGGGAATCCGGCATAAATAGCACCGGCGGGCTGCATCGGGCAGCTTTGCGTATATCCGGGTATCGTTCTCCTTCCATGGCCACTACGATCGGTAATCTTTACAGGCTGACGCGCGCGGGGTTTGTCCTTGCCCAATATGGCGTGCGTTTCGTCCCAAAGGGCCAGAAAGTGCCGTTTATTCTGCATTTGGCGCGGTGGGCGACATTGCCGGTCCGGGCCGCAACGTGGCCGTTTCGGGCGGGGCAGAAGCGCGAGCGCCGGATCAGCGCGGCGATAACCGCTCTTGGTCCAAGCTACATCAAGCTTGGCCAGTTCATGGCGACGCGCGCCGATGTCATTGGCCAGGACCTCGCCGGCGACCTCGGCCAGCTTCAGGACAGCCTCCCACCCTTCTCTATGAAGGAGGCCCGCGCCGCTGTCGAAGAGGCGTTCGGCGGCCGCCTAGAAGATCACTTCTCATCGTTTAGCGAGCCGATCGCGGCGGCATCGATCGCCCAGGTTCACAAGGCAACGACGCGTGAGCCGGACGGCATGGGCCGAACGGTGGCCGTCAAAATCCTGCGCCCCGGTGTTGAGCGGCGTTTCAGACGCGATCTGGACAGTTACTATTTCGCCGCCCGGCTGATCGAACAATTCCATCCCCCCTCACGGCGCCTCCGCCCAGTCGCCGTTGTCGACACCTTGAAACGAACAACCGAACTCGAGATGGACTTGCGCCTCGAGGCGGCAGCCATTTCCGAGATGGCCGATAATATCAAGGACGATGCCGAGGCACCGAGCGGCAACTTTCGTGTTCCGGAGGTCGATTGGCAGCGGACCACCCGCCGTGTGATGACGCTCGAATGGGTCGATGGCGCACACATCAGCGATCGCGAAGCACTGCGCGCTGCCGGTCACGATCTGGAAGCGCTGGGCCTTACCGTCATCCGTAGCTTCCTACGCCACGCCATGCGCGACGGTTTTTTCCATGCCGACATGCATCAGGGCAACCTGTTTGTCGATGACGCCGGCAACATCGTCGCTGTTGATTTCGGCATTATGGGGCGGCTTGGCCGAATGGAACGCCGCTATTTGGCCGAAATCCTCAACGGCATAATCACGCGCGATTACACCCAGGCGGCCCAGGTTCATTTCGACGCGGGGTACGTGCCGGCGCACCATCCGGTGGCCGTCTTCGCTCAGGCGATGCGTGCAATAGGAGAACCGATACACGGTCGTACCGCCGACCAGATTTCCATGGCCGACCTTCTGGGCCAGCTTTTTGCCTACACGGAAGTTTTCGATATGGAAACGCGCCCCGAGTTGATCATGCTGCAAAAGAGCATGGTCATCGTCGAGGGCGTCGCCCGCTCACTCGACCCGGGGCTTAACATGTGGGTGGCGGCCGAGCCGGTCGCGCGCGAATGGGTCGAGGTGCAATATGGCCTGGGCGGCCGCCTGCGTGATGCTGGCGAAGGCGCCAACGTCGTCGGTCGTCTGCTGAGTGACGCTCCACGACTGATGGTCCAGGCCGAGCGTGCCGGCCAGTCGATCGCAGAAATGGCCGAGAAGGGTGTGCGTCTCGACGACGACACCGTCCGCCGGATCAGCGCCGAGGAACGGCGGCAGGGCTTCTGGGCGGGGGTGGCCCTATGGATAATCGCGGCCGCGGCGTTGGCCATCGCTTTCGCGGCGCTCGCTGGCTCATGAAAGTTGAAGCCCGTCTCAACGATGCCCCGTGGTTTTCTCGCGATTGCCATGGTTTGATGATCTGAGTTCGAGAGACTGGCTGCAGCTAGGTGCCGGGCCGTGCCCGACTGTTTATGAGGAAATTGCCATGAGCCTTGAAGGCCATCTGGTGCTGGCGTCC
>CAZWCL010000207.1:0-6647 GCA_964632265.1 uncultured Hyphomicrobiaceae bacterium
CAGCGTCTCGCCATCTTGCGTCACCCCGGTCGGCGCGACCACCGGGATGAGGTCAGAGTTCGAGATGACGTTGATGATGTCGGCGTTCACGGCGACCGGTTCACCCACGTAGCCGATATCGACAGCTCTCATGAGGTTGGATTCCGGGTCCGGCATTTCCGTGATCCGGCGCGCTGTCATAAGGTTGGCATCCTTGCCGCAAATTCCAACCGCCTTGCCGCCCTGCCGGTTGATGGCGGACACGATCTCTTTGTTGATTGCACCGGCCAGGACCATTTCGACCACATCGACCGTCGGCTTGTCGGTCACGCGCAGGCCGTTGACGAATTCTGATTCGATCTGCAGCTTTTTGAGCATCGCCGCAATCTGCGGCCCTCCGCCGTGCACTACGACCGGGTTTACGCCAGACTGCTTGAGATAGACGATATCTTTGGCGAAGGCATCGGACAGGGCAGCGTCTCCCATGGCGTGGCCGCCGAACTTAACGACCACGGTCTGCTCGTCATACTTCAGCATGTTCGGCAGCGCCTCGGCGAGAATGCCGGCCTTCTCCTGTGCCGTCGGCACACCTCCAGCCTGTGCTGTCATTTCTTCTTGTTTCGTCTGGGCCATTCGGTGCGACATTCCTCGGTCTCGGCGAATTCATCAGGGCAGTTATCGCGCCGCGCGGCGCCGCGCAATGGATTTTGCCCCGAATTCGCCCTCTCTGGGATCTATCATGCATTCATCATCGGTTAAGTATACTAGGTCCAGATCATTGGGAGCAGACCTGATCCGTCGGGTGCACTGCGCTCAAGCGCTTGGTTTCTGTGGTATCGCGAGCGCGTCCGATGAGATCATTCGATGTTGGCCGGTGGTATCGTTCCACCGACCGTCAATTGGCATTATAGGAAGCCCGTGAGGGCGTTTCGTCAGATGGAAAGGTATTGCGCGGAGCCGAGCCGGCCGGAAATCCGGCGCCGTAGGGCGGTTTGTGCAGTTCCGATTAAGTGCGGCGAGACAGGTTGACGGGAGGCGGCTGGCGTGGCGCCAGCCTCGAAGGCGGAGCTCATGGCGCAGTTTGATGCCGTAGAAACGTCAGTGCGCGCGGAAATGACGCCCGCGTTGCTCGCTTCCGTACAGCGTGCGGTCTCTTATGCGCTTCAGCAATCGCATCGCGAAGTCACGCTCGAGCATCTGCTCCTGGCGTTTCTTGATGACCGCGATGCCGCGGTTATTCTCGAGGCAAGCTCCGTCGACATCACGGCGCTCATCACGGAAGTTTCAGCCCATCTTGGCCGCCTTGAAGACCGCGTGCAGCCAGGTGCCGAGGTGCAGCCTGAGCTCGGCCATGGCGTCCACCGCATCATCCAGTCGGCCGGCGCGGCAGCGCAGAAAAGCCGCCGCAGTTCGATTGGCAGCGCGATCGTCCTTGCCGCAATCGTTGGTGACGGCCGCTCGGCGGCGGCGCAGATGCTGCGCAACCACGGCCTGACATTTGACCACGCCATCCAGGCTCTAAAACAGGCCAATGCCGCCGCTGCCGCCAAACCGGTGCAACAACAGGCCGCACCGGCGCCGGACCAGTCGCCAACCGGCGCTCGGTCATCGCCATTCGGTGACCCATCCGGTGACATGCCGGACGCCCCCCAACGGAAGCCGGCAACGCGCGGAGCCGAACCGAAGGCGCCTGCCAACCCAGCACCATCGCCCGGCGCGAACCCGCGCAACGAGGCAGCAAACGGCGAGCCACGCCTGGAGAATGTCCAGGCGGCACACGATATTATTGCAAACGCGCGTGAGCGCATCGCCGCCGCCCGTGGCGTGATCGCCACGCGCTCTGCCGCGACCGAAGTCCATGCGGCAGCGGACGCCGCCCGCCCGTCAGGTGAGAGCCCGAACGTCCCACCGCCGCCTGAAGAAGCCACGCCGGCGCCCAGGCCGGAACAAGCACGCCCGGTAGACCACCACGACCAACCGGATCAGGCTAAACAGCCGCCCGTTCCGACAAGTGCTCCGCCTCCGCCATCAGCGCAACCATCACCGGCCAGAGATAGCGCGGATGCGGCCGGAAGCAGCGCGCCGCAGCATCAATTTCCGAATGTTGGCAGCCGGCCGGCCACTCCTGCACCCGCAGATGCCGCGCCACCGCCTCCGGAGCAGCCCCGTCCTCCCGAGCTCGCAGCCCAGCCTAACGCGCCGGCCCCGGCGAATGCTGAGCGGGCGCCCGCGAGCTATCCCGTCGAGCACCGTCAGCCCGTTTCATCCGAGCCTCGCGGACCTATCGCCCGCCCGAGTGGTCCGGCGTCCGATCCGCGCGCGCCATTTCGCCCGTCAGCTCCACCGGCTGCCACCGATGCCGGGTCCCCCGCCGGCCCCCTCCACGCGCCGCGCCCGCCAGCGCCGCCACCCGCGAACGGTGCCCCGCCGCCGCCCCATGCGCCGCGTCCACCCGCCCCGCCGCCCGCGGACCGAGCCCGCCCGCCGCAAGCGCCACGTCAGCCGATGACCCCGCCGTCGCATGATCATACGCAACCACCGCTGCGCACACCGCATGATCTGGTGCCACCGCAACGGTGGGCGCGGCCGTCCGAGCCCCCCGTTGATGCACCCCCTCCGATGCGCCCGCCGCCGCCGCAACCACCGGCCGGACATGGCCCCGTCGTCAGGAGCGCGCCGCCGCGGCCCATCACCGCCGATGTCGAGCCGATCGATCCGGCATCGCTGGCCGCGATGATCCCCCGCCGTATGCGCTTCGCCCGGCCTACAACGGTCGAAGTAAGAGCACCTCGTGACCGCCTTGAAGCATGGAGCGGCAGGCACACCGATAACTCCCCGCAAGGCAGCCAGATCATCACCAAGGCCATGGCGATGCGTTTGAAGGCACCCGAAGGCGGTTTCACGATCGAAATGGTCTCACCGGAGACGCAGTGGTCGCAGGGCAGTGACGGTCCGCTGACCGACGAAATTGTGAGCTGGCGCTGGATTGTAACGCCGACCCGCCGCGGCCGGCGTCCGTTGGCGCTGAAGATCACTACCCGGGTTGTCGCCCGGGACGGCCTCGCCGCCGCCCGGGCCTTGCCGGAACAAATCGTCGACGTGCGCATCATGCCGAACGGCGTGCGTTTGATCAGCCGCACGGCCTTCTGGACCGCGACGTGCGCCGTTTTTGTCGCGCTCGGTTATTTTGGCGCTGACTTGTTGTCGATGGGCGCCCAAATGCTGGCGCAGGTCATTCGCTGATCGGCGTGGGGCCTTTGGCAAGCGGCGGTGAGACTTTGCTCGAACTCGTTTCAATCCGCCTCAGGCGGCCGCTGCAACGATGGCCGCACGCAGATCGTCGAGGCCCGTTCGTTTTTCCGACGAAGTTGCGAGCACCGTTGGAAACGCAGCCGCATGCTTGCTCAGTATCGCCTCGGTCGCAGCGATGAGCTTGGGGACGGCGGGGCCTTTGATCTTGTCGATCTTGGTCAGCACGGCCTGATAGGTCACGGCTGCTTCATCGAGCAGGCTCAGGATTTCCTCATCCACCGTTTTGATGCCGTGGCGCGCGTCGATCAGAACGAAGACGCGCCGCAGCACCACCCGCCCGCGCAGGTAATCGCGCAGCGTCTCCCCCCACGCGTCGACCTTGCTCTTCGGCGCTTTGGCAAAGCCATAGCCAGGCAGGTCGACGATCATGAAGTTGGCCTCTACGGTCTCGAAGAAATTCAACTCCTGCGTCCGCCCTGGCGTGTTGGACGTGCGCGCCAGGCCGTGCTGCCCGACGATCGCGTTGATCAGGCTCGACTTGCCGACGTTCGAGCGACCGGCAAACGCGACCTCGTGACGGTCAGCTTCCGGCAGAAACTCGAGCGTCGGCACGCCGCGGACGAACTGCCACGGCTGCGCGAACAACCAATTCGCGTGGGCGATCTCTTCCGGACTGAACACTTTTCACCGCCATGGCTGAGGCCGGTCAGCTCTTCGAGCGGCTTGCCAGTCCACCGAAGAACTTTCCGATCGCCGAAAAATTCCGTTTGATGTTCTCCATCAGCGGCACGTCAACGCCCTGCCGCTTCATGATCACCCACTGTTGGATGAGTGAGAGCACGTTGTTCCAGGCCCAATAGATCACCAGCCCTGCTGGGAACGAGGCCAGCAGGAACGTAAAGAACACCGGCATCCAGTTGAACACCTGCTGTTGCACCGGGTCGGGCTGCTGCGGGTTGAGCTGCATCTGGATCCACATCGTGATGCCCATGATCAGCGGCCAAACCCCCACCACGAGAAAATCCGGAACGGCGTAAGGCAAAAGGCCAAATAGGTTGAACAGCGACGTTGGGTCTTTCGCGGAAAGATCCTGGATCCATCCGAAGAACGGTGCGTGACGCATATCGATCGAGATAAACAGCACCTTGTAGAGCGCGAAGAACACCGGAATTTGGATCAAAACCGGCAGACAGCCGGCGAGCGGATTGATCTTTTCCTTCTTGTAGAGCTCCATGAGCTCTTTCTGTTGCTGTGTCTTGTCGTCTTTATAGCGTTCCCGGATGCGCACCATGTCTGGCTGCACCTTTTTCATCTTCGCCATTGATTCATATGACTTGTTGGCGAACCAGAAAAACGCTGCCTTCACGATAATGGTCACCGCCAGGATCGCGACGCCGAAGTTCCCGAACAGCCCGTAAAGCCAGTTCAGCACCTGATAGAGCGGCTTGGTGATGAAGTAGAACCAACCCCAGTCGATGAGGTAGGTGAACTCGAAAACGCCACCCTGCTCCTCGTAGTCCTGGATCCGCGAGATTTTCTTGGCGCCGGCGAAAAGGCGGTGCTTTGCCTCGGCCGACTCGCCGGACGCCAGTGGCACGGCCCCGAGGAGATAGTCGGTCTGATATGCTTCCTGCTGGGTCGCCGTCTGCGGCTGGGCAAGCTTCATGCTCGCGCGGTAGGTCTTGTTCTGGTCTGGAATAAGGGCCGAAGCCCAGTATTTGTCAGTGATACCGAGCCAGCCGCCGTCGAGGCTCTCGAACGTCTGATTGCCGCCCGGCTCTCGCGCCTCTGAATAGTCGATCTCATAAAGCCGTTCTTCTTCGTCCGGGCCGAGAAATCCGATCATGCCCTCATGCTGGACCCAGAACCCTTCGATTTTCGGCGTGCCAAGTCGGTAGATGCGCGCATAAGGCAGCAGTGTGATCTGCTTACCGGACTTGTTTTCGACCGAGTCCGTGATCGTGAACATGTAGTCGGCATCGACCCCGATTGTGCGCTTGAAGGTGAGCCCTTCGCCGTTATCCCAGGTGAGTTCAACCGGTTTGCCAGCCTGAAGTTCGCTAGCATCCGTCGTCCACGGCGTATTGCGACCGGGCAGCTTGACGCTCTCTCCCGGCCCCGCGACCCAGCCATGTTCGGCAAAATAGGGATTGGGCGCATTTGCTGGTGAAAACAGTACCACATTCGGACTGTCGGGCGCCGTACTCTGATGATGCTTGACCAGCGTGATGTCATCGATGCGCCCGCCCGATAGATTGATAGAGCCCTCGAGCGACGGCGTCGCGATACGCAGCCGCTTGCTGCGTGCGAGCGCGGCTGGCCGCGAGATCGACGTGGCGACCGGCGCGCTGCCTGACGTCTGCGGCGCACTCGCCCCGCCACCGGATGTTCCCGCGCTGATGGCTGGCGCTGAAGGCGCCGATCCGCCAGGAATGGCGGCGCCGGGCGTCGTGGCGCCGGGTTGCACCCCGCCTGATTGCGCAGCCTGCTTTTGCTGCGCCTCGATGGCAGCCTGCCGCTGGCGTTCCTTTTCGACTTTTGGCGAAGCGTACAAATACTGCCACGCCAGAAGCACACAGACCGACAAAAGAATAGCCAGCAGCATATTCCTTTGATCACCGGGGTCCTGTTGCGAATTCGTCGGTTGCATACCTGTTCCACCTGGCCTTGGGTCGTTGTCCGCAGGCCGCCATCAGCAGCTGCAATGTCGCCACCACCGGACGGTCGGTCGGGCGTTAGCAATGAATTGGCGCCTTGTTTGCCGAATTTTGCTCGCCGCGCCAAGCGTCACCGGGTCACGGCCCTCATTTAATCGCCTCCTGCGCCCTCATTCGTCTGGCCTTTTCCGCTCCGCCGCCGGTTGCGGGCAACGTGGGTTTTGTTCCGCCTGGGTTGATGAACCTTCCCCATGGCCACCGAGAGCGCCGCGCAAAGATCGTCAAACGCCGCCCCAAACGCCGCATCGCGTGCAATGATCACGTAATCGGTATCGGCCCGGATACAACAGGTCTCATCGCCCAGACAGCGAAGTATTGCAGCTTTGAGGCGCCGTCTTACCCTGTTGCGCCGAACAGCGTTGCCGATCTTCTTGGTAACGGTGAAGCCGAAACGTGCGCCGCTTTGCTGACCGCCCTGTTGCGGTTTCTCACCCTCCCCTTGAGACACCCGACCGGCTGCCGGCCGGGCCTTCGCTTCCACCACGAAGAAGGGTGTCGCCCACCGTCCGCCGCCGCGCGTTCGCAGAAACTCTCGGCGCTTTCGTAAGGTCTCAAGCTTCATGCCTCGTCTCATATGAGATAGAGCTGCGCCGCCGCGTAAATGCGTGAAGCTATAAGAAAAACCCGCGGGTCACAGACGCGACCGCGGGCAATGCGCATTCAAATCGACCGATTGGGCCAACGCTACGTCAAAAGCGC
>CAZWCL010000208.1:0-6638 GCA_964632265.1 uncultured Hyphomicrobiaceae bacterium
TTGAACGTAGGGCCGCGGCGCGCGATGCGACGAAAGACGCCGCAGCACGCAACGATGTGGCGGGCGAAGATAAGAGGGGTGGTGAAATGCCCACCGCCGCCGTTGGCGCGCCAGAAGACATCAGCAGCCGCACAGAAGGCGGTCTCGAGAGCGAGAGTTCGGATTTACGAGAGCAGGTGGAGCGCTCGAGCGCGCGGGAGGACAGCACCAATCTGCTCAGCCCGGATGAGGGGCGGGAAAGCTGACTGTTCAGTCACGCTCGGCGGCGGCCGCCTGATGAATGAGGTCGATCTCTTCGCGCACCTGGGCGTACGCCGTGACAGCAAAGAGCACCGTGCCGCCGACGATATTCCCAGTCAGAACCGGCAGGAAGAACCGGAAGACGGCCGCCATCAAGTCGATCTCGCCGAGCAGCAACAAGTACAGCACTTCGGCGGAACCGGCGACAATGTGAGTAAAATCACCAAGCGCTATGAGATACGTCATCAAGGTGATGACAATGAATTCGCTGCCTTCTGCGGAGGGCAACATCCACACGAGCGCTGCAACCAACCACCCTGCCACGATCCCGCGTAGGAACATCTGCCCCGCATCGAGTTCCATAAGGTGTTTGCCGATGCCAATCATTTCGGCCTGCACGTCAGCAGAGAGTGTGCCGCTGAAGGCGAAGAAAAGTGCGAACAGGAAGCAACCGATGACGTTTGCGGTCAATACGATGAACCAAAGGCGCATGAGGGCCAGAAACCAGCCAAGCTTACGGTGAACAATGACGGGCAATACCGCGGTCAGCGTGTTCTCTGTGAAAAGTTGTTGGCGCGCCATGATGACAATCAGGAAGCCGACGCAGTAGCCGAAGTTTTCGACCAGAGGTTTCCAGGGTTCATCGGGCAAATAGGCGGCAAACAAGGCTTCGGCCAATACGGAGAAGCCGATGGCGAGACCGGCTGCAACGCCCGACCACCAAAGCGCGGGCGTGCCACGCGCCAACTCGCCACTGCCTTCGCGCTGAATGATCTCGTAGACGGCGACGGCGTGAATGCGATCATGTTCGATCGCAATCATTGCCGTCTCGCGCACACTGGGGGCCTCCCGAACGGCTTCCTCGCGGGCCTCTTCGAGTTTCTCTTCAGCCTTTTCGAGGTCGCTCGATGGCTCTTGTTCGCTCATTCGTCGACGCTCCGTGAATGGAAAGGGGATGACTTATGATGAACCACGATCGAGCTTGGTCGTTCCGCATCCCCACACCCCACTTGTTGGCGGCTCGCTCAAAGATCAAAGCAAAATCTCCCCGGCCCTCGGGGGTTCCATTCAAGCATCACATCTAGACGATGCCACTTTCGCGATAGGGTTGCTGTTTGGCGATGCGGCCGTAACCGAAGCGGTCGAGATCAATCGTCTGATAGGCGCCTCGCAGAACCCGCTCGGCGATCGCGCGCCCGGCGGCCGGGGCATGCATGATACCGTGGCCGGAGAACCCGGTTGCCATGAACACGTTGCCCGCGCCCCCCTCCCAAGGGCCAATGATCGGTGAAAGGTCGAGTGTGTTGCGGGCATAGTGGCCGCGCCATGATCGCACCAGGCGCAACGCCTGCATCGGCGGGATTCGGTCAGCCAGGGCCGGCCAGACCTTTTCGTCGAACCAGTCCGACGAGAGATCGAAGTTCCAGCCAGCCGTTTCTGACCAGTTCGGGAGGCCGCCGACGAAACCATCACCCTCAGGCCGGATCGCCCAGTCCGTCTCAGTCTTGACGAAAGGCAAAGGTTCGATTTTCTCGGCACAGCGAAAAAAGTACGATTCACGCGACATCGGCTCCACGGGCAGATCCAGTCCGATCAATGCCGCGATCTCGGCCGACCAGGCGCCGCAGGCGATGACGAAGGCGGATGCCGATAGCGATCTCGCATCGCTCAGGCGGACCACCTTTGGCGCTGCGTTCGCCGTTTGCCATTCCCGGACGTCGCCCCTGACGAAAGCCACGCCGCGACGGCTGGCTTCACGCTTCAGCGCCTGTAGCGCGGCGTAGGGATCGATCCACGCATCGTCTGGCGAATAGACGGCGCAGGTAACACCGTGCGGCGAAATCGAAGGAAAACGCTCACACATTTGCTGAGGGGTCATGAGGATGGCGTTGACGCCGTTTGCGCGTTGAACTTCAAAGTTCTGGCGCATGGCCTCGCTATGTCCGCCATCGGAGACAAACAGATAACCCTGCTGTTTAAAGCCGATGGACGCGTCGTCGCCATCATGGGTGAAGCGGTCTTTGAAGCCGCCATAGAAGCCGAGCCCATACTGCGCCATCGCGATGTTCTCAGGCAGCGAAAAGAGCTGCCGGATGCCGCCATTGCCACGAGGTGTGGCGGCGAATTCATAAGTTGGATCGCGTTCGATGACGGCAACTTCCAAAGCGGCGTCCGCCTCGACCAAGTGCCACGCGATCGAACAGCCGACGATGCCGCCGCCCAATATGCAAACGTCATACTTCATTGGTTTCTCCCGATCGCGGCGAGACCGGTAGAACTCACCGGTTTCGGGCGCGGTCTCATTCAGTCATGGTGACTTCAACCTGCGGGGGGCGACCTCGGCCCGTAGGTGCGCGGCGGCGTGCCGGGCTTGAGCGAAAAGTGCGTGTGTGTCGCGCACCAGGCGCCGGCAACGCGGTGGTAGGTAACCGTCGCGCGGCCGGGGCGATCGAACGGCGCGCCGGTGTCATGATAGCCAGTCGACGTCCACGGCACGGCCGCCCACGCGGTACCACCATCAATCGAGCCGACGATTTGGTCGACCAGAAACTCGAAATCCGAAATTTTCGGCCAGACGTTACGCCATTGATCACGCTCGAGGTTGTCGAGGCCCGAGACGAACATTTCATGCGTGCCGAAGCTCACGACGCCGGGAGAGAACAGGGGGCGAGCCCTTTCGAAATCGACCGCCGCGACCGAGGCCCCCAAACTGCGGAACCAGATACGCAGTTCCTCCAACTCATCGGGCATATCGCAGTCCTCCAAATAATATCTTGGCCATAGCATCCGTCGCAGCCGCGGGCGCGCGCAAGGAAAAAGTCGGCCCGACGGCGGGTGATCCAAACCAGGGCCTTTCCTGCACTCGACAGGCGCGGCTGTTTGGTTAGGCTTTAACAGGCTGTTAAGGGGGTCCGACGCTGGCAGAAAGGACCGAACTATGAAAAAACTTCTGGTGGTTGCGCATGCGCCCTCTGAAAACACGCGCGTACTCGCCGACGCTGTTCATCGCGGCGCCACGCATGAAGAAATCTCTGGCGTCGAGGTGCGGTTGGTGACGCCGTTCGACGCCGGTCCGGAAGATGTCCTCGCGAGCGATGCCATCATACTCGGGACGACCGAAAATCTCGGTTACATGTCGGGCGCGCTCAAGGATTTCTTCGATCGCACCTACTATGCGGTCCTGGAGGAAAAGCAAGGGATGGCGTACGCGCTTTATATTCGCGCGGGCTCGGATGGTACCGGCACGCGACGCGGTGTCGAGACAATCGCCACGGGGCTCAGGTGGAAGGCGGTCCAGGAACCGCTGATCTGCCGGGGAACCTGGGACCCCGCCTTCGCCGACGATTGCGAAGCGCTTGGCCTCGCGATGGCGGCCGGTCTCGAGGCGGGCGTTTTCTAGATCATTTCCGGTTTCGTTGCAAGGCGTTCGTAACCGGGGCCGTCGCCGGCCGGAAGTCATCGGGGCACCGGCCAAGAAGCGAAGCGCGGCGCAAACGAAAAGAGGCGGCGCGATTGGATCGTGCCGCCTCTAACGAGTGGGTTTACCGGCTCGTGCGGCTAGCCAACACCCAAGGTGCGGGGCAGCCAAAGAACGATTTCCGGGAATGCCAGGAACAGGCCAATCGTCGCTGCATCCGCCAGAAAGAACGGAAAGATGCCCTTGAAAACATCCCCCAGCGGTATGTCCGGCCTAACGGCCGAGACGACATAACAGTTAAGGCCAACCGGCGGTGTGATGAGGCAGACCTCGCACATCTTGACCACGATGATGCCGAACCAGATCGGGTCGTAGCCGAGCGCGATCACCGCCGGATAGACTACCGGCAGCGTCAGCAGCAACATGCCGATCGCGTCCATGAACATGCCGAGCACGGCATACCCCAGCAGGATCATGATCATAATCACGACCGGAGGATAGGGTAGCGACACGATGAAACCGGCAAATGCTTCCGGCAGACCGGCAAAGCCAAGGAAGCGCACAAAGATCAACACGCCCCAGATCAGGGCGAATATCATCGCCGTGAGCTTCGCGGTCTCGAGCAACGCATCCTGCAGGGCAAACCATTTCATGCCGCGCGCCAACGCGATCAAAAGGACCACGAAGGCTCCCAAAGCACCGGCTTCGGTCGGTGTCGCCCAGCCCATCGCCATGGCAGAGAAGATAATCGCCACGACGGCGAAAATCGGAATCGTGCCCGGCAGTGTCTTGATGCGCTCCATCAAAGGCGGCGAGGCGATTGCCGGGCCGAGCTTCGGCCAGATCATGCATTGACCGATGATCAACAACGCGTAGACAAGCGCCGACACAACACCGGGCAAAAATCCCGCCAGGATGAGCGTGCCGACCGACTCTTCAACAATGATGGCATAGATCACCAGGATCGCGCTTGGCGGGATCAAGGATGCCAGGGTGCCCCCCGCAGCCACGACACCTGCCGCGAGTTTTCCGTCGTAGCCATTATCGAGCATGTGCGGTATCGCCACGCGGCTGAACACAGCCGCCGTCGCGGTACTGGCGCCGGAAACTGCCGCGAAGCCGGCGGTGGCGAACACACTCGCAACAGCAAGGCCCCCGGGCACCCAGCCGACCCACGCTTTGGCTGCGTTAAACAGATCGTGGGTCAACCCCGCATGATATGCGATGAAGCCGATCAGAATGAACATCGGCAACACGGAAAGGACGTAGTTGACCGATTTCGAGTGAGGGACCGTGCCAACGATACCGGCGCCGGCGTCCCAACCAATAAGCGCGACCATGCCAATCAGGCCGGCGAGCGCGGCAGCAGCATAAACGCGAACGCCGAGCGCTACTGCGAACAGCAAGCCGACGGTGACCATAATACCAACGGTCAACTCATCCATTATTTCTTCCCCCGCCGAATGTTGCGCTCACGCACGTTGATCTTCTCGCCTTCACCTGCAAGACCGGTATCGATTTCGGCCTGAGCCTGGTCATCGACGGTTTCGATCTTCGGCACGCCAATCATTTCTGCATCCGGATGAAGAAACAGCCGGATGAACCCTATGAGCTGGATAAAGAGGCGTATGAGGAGGACGCCAAATGCGAACGGCACCAGTAGCTTGGAAGGCCAGATCGGCAGTTCGAGATCGATCGTGCTGTCACCGATTTCCCAGGCGCGCTCGAAGTGGGTATAGCCGTAGTACATGAGCACCGAGACGATCACCATTGCCGCGATCGTACCGATGATCTCGAGAACAAAGAGCGGACGACCGCTCAGCCGCGTCAGCAACAGCTCCATCCTGACGTGGCCGCCGAGGCGCTGCGTATAGGAGATCGAGAGGAATGCGAAGATGGTCATGACCATCTCGATGATGTCGACATAGCCGGGCACCGGCGCATTGAGCAGTTTGCGCCCGAGCACCTGATAGGTACCAACTAGCATGATCCCAAGGATCACCAGAGCTGCGAGCAGATTAAGCAGCTTTTCGAATTGAAAGAACGCCTCGTCGACACCCTTGAACATGCGGGCACCCGGCGACAGTCCTTGGCTCGTATCCATAACACCGATCGGTTCGTGTTGATCTTCGGGGGATGACATACAAAAATTGGGCCGCCGGAGGCGGCCCAATCGCAGTGCGAAAACTTATGACTTCTCGGCAAGCTTGAGAACGATATCCAGCAGACCCTGGGCGTCGAAGTCACCCTTGTTTTCTTCGACCCACTCATCCCAGACCGGCTTACCAGCGATCTTGCGGAACTCATCCATCTGATCTTCCGGGATCTTGATCATTTTGACCCGGCTGTCGTCAGCGCTCCACTTGGCTTCGTTCGCCTTGTCCTTCTCGACATAAGCGTCGCCAATGGCCTTGTAGGCACCGTCTTTCAGATCTGCGAGCAGCTTCTTATACTGATCAGGCAGCTCATTGTACGCCGCCTGATTGAAGACTGTCGGACACGTCCCCGTGCCAAGCTTCATGTTGGTGGTCACCCAGTCAGCCACTTCGTCGAGCTTGTAGGCGGCGAAGGTGTAGCTGTAGGGCATACCAATCGCGTCGACCGTGCCGCGCTGCAGGGCGGTGTAGGTCTCTGATGCCGGCATCGACGACGGCGTCGCCCCGACCAGACGGGCCGCTTCACCCATGCCGCCGAGGGCGCGCAAGCGCTTGCCTTTGAAGTCGGCGACCGATTGAGGCGCCTTACCGCGGCCCATATATTCATAGAGCGGCAGAATGTTAGCCATGTAGAGATTGGCGTTCCACTTGCCGAGGGCCTTCACCGAATCGGGGTGCTGCATCACCGCTTCAGCGGCCTTCATCTGGGTTTCAAAGTCACCGATCGGCAGAAATGGCAGGTCGAGCACCGTCAGAGGCTTGTTCTTGCCCGGGTGGTAAGCCGCACAGAACGTAGCAGCCTCGAAAGCGCCGAGACTGACCCC
>CAZWCL010000209.1:0-2698 GCA_964632265.1 uncultured Hyphomicrobiaceae bacterium
GTGTGATAAGGTCGGCGCTCGCTCGTTTGATAGCCGCGCGTATCGAGCTTAGCATAGTCCATCCCAAGATCAGTGACATGGCCAAGCATGTGGTTCTTGCCATTTTGTGGCACTGCATCGCCAAGATGTAACCCGATCAACCAGTAGGCCCAGGCGTTTTCTTCGAGCGTGTGATCCTCAACCGGCATCCCGGTCAACACCGCGAAGCCACGCCCGTGTAGCAGTTCCCTGCGCATGTCGGCTAGGCGCTCGCCGAGAATGGGCAACAGCACATCAGCACGTGACAATTTCAGCAGGTTATCCGTCTTCGCGCGCAGTTTGCGGGCCAGGTCATAAAGTTCGCCGAGCTCCGCATTGCTCAGTCTCTGAGACCATTCGCTGTCGCGCACGGCCATGTCCCGGCCGTGCCACGCCGCTGACGATACAATCGGTTTCAACTCGGGGGAAGCCAAGGGATATCCTCTCCTCATCCTGAAAGTGTCGAGTGCCAATATAGAGCGTTACCCTCATCTCACCACGCGATCAACCAGAGCGCCGAAGCTGACAGGATATCCGAAAGGCTCGTATCCCCCTGGAATAATAAATTTTCAACATAAGTAGCCCTCTCAGATAGCGGTCATGCCACCATCAACAAACAAGCTGCTGCCCGTAACGTAAGAGGCATCATCGGATGCCAGAAAGGCAATGCACGCAGCGACTTCTTCAGGAGTGCCGGGACGTTGCAGCATTGTTCGACCGCCTGCATCTGCGTTGTAGTCTTCGACGGTCAGTCCGGCGGCTTCGATGCGCTGGGCATGGAATGGCGTGAAGATCGGTCCAGGGCAAACGGCATTGACACGAATTCCGTCTGGCGAGTGATCCATGGCCATGCCTCTTGTTAGACCGGCAATAGCAGCCTTGGCAGTATCGTATTGGACCGTCCTACTACCGGCAGTGACGGAGCGGACGGAGCCCACATTAACGATGCTGCAACCAGGTCGTTTAAAGTGTGGTATCGCAGCCTTGCAACAAAAGGCGTAACTCTTGAGATTGACTCCAAGCAGCTTGTCCCAGCTTTCTGCACTGGCCTCAACGACTGTCTGGTAAAGGCGAATGCCGGCGTTGTTGACCAGTACGTCCAAACCACCGAATGAGCGCACAGCGCAATCAACCACGTTTGCCGCAGCGCTTTCGTCTGAAACATCGGCCTTGACGAATTCGACCCCGTGGCTGGTGTCGCTCAGATCCTTGGCAAGTTGCCGTCCGCGCTCACCATCCCAATCGGCGAATACCACCTGCGCGCCTTCGCCAATGAGGCGCCGGACGGTGGCCTCTCCAATGCCGGATGCACCGCCGGTGACGACCGCGACCTTGCCAGAAAAACGACTCATTGCTTACACTCTTTTCGCAGCTGTTTGTGAACCTGCTCAATTGTCCTTAGACACTAACAACGAACGGCGCTGCGGCAGTTGGCCAAACGGCCAGAAATCACAATCGTATTCAAACCATCCGGTGTTGGGCTGCAATGGGTCTTGGCCGTGTCAAAACGTTGGATCAGGGCCTCGCTCGCCGATCATCTTGGATCAAGCTCTAGATTTAGAGGTTTCTGCGGAAACATCATCCACGTGGCTTCAGCGCAATTTAAATGCCGCTACTCGGCTCATTCAGCCGGGGGCAGCAGACAGGCGCATGGCGCGGCATGACTTATTTTTTGGGAAACGCTGCCGAGCAGCAAACCTGCAAGCCCACCAAGCCCGCGTCGTCCGACGACGATCAAGTCGACCTCATGCGCCTTGCAGAATTCCAGGATCCGGGTTGCAGGATCGCCGTCCTGAACGACAGTTTGGACCTTGGTGGCACCTTGCTTTCCAGCCAGGTCCTTCGCTTCGTTGACGACAGCGTCGGCGACGTTGCGCAGCATATCCGCCTCCGTCAGGCGGATATGCTCGATGTGCTCCAATTCCTCCATCTCTGGAGGAACCCGATGGCTGCCGAGATAACGCATAACGTGAAAGAGGATGACTTCGGCTCCGTTCTGGGCCGCGATCTTAGCGCCGTAAGCAACAGCGCGTTTGGAGTGTGCCGAGCCGTCGACGGCGATTAGTACTTTTCTAAACATGGCTAAACCTCGCAGCTGATCAATTCAACAAATATGAGCTCTCGTCGGGGGCGCCATTTCGTGCGCCCTCGGCAAGTGCTTTTGAGCCATGGCTTCTTTCAGTTCACGGGCATATCGATGGATGTCGGTCATTTCCATTCGTTTTCTCCGCATGCAACCTGATTATATTTTATTTTGTGCTGTGCTCCTGGATTTCGCTTTGATGTAGGTCAAAGCTCGTGATCTCCTTTGGACCCCCTCGCCGACCGAAGAAGTGCGGAAAACCCTGGGCACTACCCGCTTGAGCCGTTTCCGTCAGGACTCGGCAATCCGCGCACCGAGAACTCGTCCTCTAGCGCCTCGACCAATCTAGCCAAATCCGCAGGAATAGGCTGGCCGCTGGCACGCAATTGATTGAGTTCAAGATGCAGCTGTTCCAACAGCTCGTGCGAGTCTTCCGGATCATTTTCTACATCGCTGAGGAATAGATTGATCTTCGTAATGAGGTCTTCGAATGCCATGTCTTTGTCTCCGCGTCCTTCTGCCAGAAAGGCAGTTGTTGATGGCGTCCATTATGCAATTTGCATCTGCCTAGCCTAGCCTAGCCTAGCCTAGCCTAGC
>CAZWCL010000209.1:2798-6521 GCA_964632265.1 uncultured Hyphomicrobiaceae bacterium
GCCTAGCCTAGCCTAGCCTAGCCTAGCCTAGCGCACCGCACCGGTGGGTAAATGAAGTTTCTGATGACCGAAGATGTCATGTCTCATTGGTCGGTATGCAGCCGCGAGCTTTGGACCAACGCAATTGTAGCCAACGGTATGGCCAGTGAAATCAACGCAACGGAGATCAGCAGGACGCCCAGCTCATCGTAGTTCGCGGGCACTGTGACAGCGCCGGTCTGACGATCCCGCACTTCCCGGGCCACGACAAAGATCTCGTTCAAATAGCGCGTTGCGAGACTTGAGGCGGAGAGCGCAAGGTTCGTGAACGAAGCCATCACCGCAAAAAAGGTGGCTTTGAGATTTCGCGGCGCATTCTGGGCGATCCAAGCAAGCATCGGGATCATGGCAATTTGTCCAAGCGGCGATTCGATTGCCGTGTCGAGGATGGCAATGAAGCGAGCATCGACGATCCCGCCAGTAGCCGGCCCGGTCCATTCGTGGAGCCCGTAGTACAGCCCAATGTTGGGAAGCGCCAAGACACCGGCGGCAATCGTGAGCAGCGCGACCACGTAGGCGATTGAGTGCCTGGCAATCAGCGGGCGCATAGCGATCATGCCGACCAACGCCAAGCAGGACGTAATCAGGCTCAGGATAGACAAGAACTGCTGGTCGAAGCCGAGAACATCTATCTCAAACCAAGTCTGGCCGGGCCCCGGCAGCGGGACCGCTCTGAAGACAAAAATGATGATAGCTGTCCCAACCAATGCGCGGGCTTGATCGGGAGCTAGTTCACGGAGAAGACGTGAGATCAGGAACACCACGATCGTCATCGACCCGACGAAGACAATCTCTTGTGCGAACGGGACATCGCCGGCACCGACAGCGATAGTGAAAATAGCAAACAGCACGCCGCCTCCGAGAAGCCAGACATTCGGTTCTGTCCGCTCGTGCTTGCCTGTCCGGAGAGCTGTGTTTGATGGCGCATTCTCGCCTCGGGCCGCCAAAGCCTGCTCGCGACGTCGGACCATGATCTCGCCAATGATGACGCCTGTTACCGACAGAACCGGTATGGCTAGAGCAAGGATATAGATCCGCGCGTAGATTGCGGCCAACTGTTCTGGTTCCATGGTCTCAACGCCGGAAAACATGAAGATGTTCACAGCGGCGACGACCACGAAGCCCGAGATGATCGCAAACCGCCCCAGGGTCTGCATCGTGGTGTGCATGGCCTTCAATTGATCTTGCGAATAAATTGAACCACTCGGATCGAGGGTGGGGACGGCCTCGACAGTCATGGCATCGGCCACCACATCCTGAATGACATATCCAACTGGAGCCAAGACCGCGCTCAGAACGAACCATGTCTCAATGGTAGCGATCGCTGCCATCGCTTCGGTGTGCGCGATGAGGGCGTACATAATAAGGAGACTTATGGCGATGAGGCTGGCGCCGAGATAGACGAGAATTGCCTTCCACCGCCATATCAGGTCGACGAGATGGCCGAGAGGCATCTTCAAAGTCCAAGGGATGCCCGTCCAGAATGTCAGGCCTGCCAGAAAAGCTGCGGAAAGCCCAAGGTAGTCCTTCATGAAGAAGGCGCCGACCACGGACGTCAGCCCCGCGACGCCAGCGGCAAAGTAGACCATCAGCGGCGGCAGAAAAGACCAACGGAATTGGCGTCCGAGATTCAGAATTGTGGCATCCATCCAGCCTGCAAGCGTGGAAAACACAGACCTCACGGATCACTCCGCCAGTGCCACCTTACCAAACGATTCGTGCAACCGGCACCGCACCGCCGCGATCTTGGCGAGTGTTTCAGGATCAGTTGTTTGCTGCCCGGCGTCCAACGCAGATGCTGCGGGATCGGCGACACTGGCATCGTCACTAACACCTGCTTGGTCCGCCGCTTCAGACGCGACCCTCCACTCGCTGGGGTCCGCTCACGCTGGTTCATGTCCGCTCTTTCGCCTTTCGCAGCGCCTCGACGCCCGGCAACGGCGCGCCGGAAAGCCATTTGAGGAAAGCCCCGCCAGCTAACGAAACATGAGAAAACCTGTCTTGCAGATCGTGCTTGTAGAGGAATGCCACTGTCTCGCCGCCACCAACGACGCTGGCCAGCCTCCGGTCCCCGCTCCGCTCCGCGATGGCCCTTGCGAGTTGGAGGGTGCCGTGCTCGAACGGCTCGTACTCCGCCGCCCCCAGCGGTCCGTTCCATACCACCGTTCCATCCGGCCCAAGTGCGTCAACGAAGCTCCGGATCGTTTCGGGACCGATGTCGAGAATCATGGCGTCGCCGGGGATACCCGGGATGCCGACGGCACGCGGTTCAGACTCGCGGATGTCCCCCGCGACGACCGCATCGACGGGTAACATGATCTTGTTCTGTCCGGCACGTTCCAGCAATCGGCGAGCCTCATCCACCTCGTCATCAGCGACTTGTGAGCGCCCGGTGTCATCGCCGCGTGCCTTTAGGAAGGTATTAGCCATCACCCCACCGAGCATGATCCGGTCGGCCCGATCGAGCAGAGCGTCGATCACGCCGATCTTCGTGCCGATCTTGGCGCCACCCAATAGCGCCATGTATGGCTGCTTCGGCTCGCTCAGAAGGCGCTCGAGCGCGGCGAGTTCAGATGCCATCAGATCGCCCGCCGCCGAGGGCAGCCTTTCCGCCAGCCCGACAATCGAGGCATGCGCGCGATGGGCGGCCGAGAACGCGTCGTTGACATAGAGATCGCCGAGGCTGGCCAGCGCATCGGCGAATGCCGGGTCGTTCTCCTTCTCGCCGGGGTGAAAGCGCAGGTTCTCCAGCAGCACGCACTCGCCATCCGACAGATCCGACACCGCCTTCTCGGCCTCGCTGCCGATGCAGTCCGGGGCGAAGCGAACCCGCCTGCCGCTCAGCGCCCGGCATAGTGCGTCGCCCACCGGCCGGAGCGAGAAGTCCGGGTCGGGTTTGCCTTTGGGCCGGCCCAGATGCGCGATCACAACGGCACGGCCGCCACGGTCGAGTATCCGGGCGATTGTCGGCGCGGTCGCGCGGATGCGGCTGTCGTCCGCCACTTCCCCATCCGCGAGCGGCACGTTCAGGTCCGAGCGGATCAGCACGACCTTGCCGCGCACCTCCAGATCGTCGAGCTTGGGCAGAGTCATCGCAAAAGACCAGTTCGTGGCCGGTCTCGAGATCGGCGAACGTCCCGCTCTAAATCCTCGACTTCGAAAATCGCGATCTTCATGCCGTTTCCTTCACGTCCTTCAGAGATGCCTCGGCGGCAGCGATCTGCTGCTTCACGTTGAGAAAGCTGTCGGGGCTGACCGATATCGAATCGATCCCGTGCTCGACCAGGAACCGCGCGAATTCGGGATAGTCGCTCGGCGCCTGTCCGCAGATGCCGCTATAGGTTCCCGTGCGGCGGGTGACGGCAAGCAGATCGGCGATGGTGCCCGTCACCGCCTCGTGCCGTTCGTCGAACAGACCGCTCAGCCGATCGTTATCCCGGTCAACGCCGAGTACCAGTTGCGTCAGGTCGTTCGAGCCGATCGAAAACCCGTCGAAGCGCGTAGCGAACTTGTCGGCCTGGCGCACGTTCGAGGGCAATTCGGCCATGACATAGACCTCCAGTCCTGACTTGCCGCGGATCAGGCCGTGTTCCGCCATTTCCTTCAGGACGCGATCCGCTTCTTCGCATGTGCGGCAGAACGGGATCATCATGATGACGTTGTCGAGCCCGATCTCTTCGCGCG
>CAZWCL010000210.1:0-6519 GCA_964632265.1 uncultured Hyphomicrobiaceae bacterium
CGGGACGCATGCCACCGCCACCGTTCTTGCCGGCCTGCCGATGGACGTCAGGGGCTTTGGGCACGTCAAAGCCGCCAATGATCTTAAAGTCCAGGCACGGCGGGCCGACCTCATGCGGGAACTCGACGCCCCGGCGCCGGTCTCCGTAGCGGCCGAATGAGGTTTTGGGGGCTGTGCGTCAGAGCCAGCCTCCCTCCCTCCGGCGCTCCCGCGGGCGTCGCAGTGACTTTTTTGTCGCTGACCGGCCATTGATATCATGCGTCGGAAAAACGATATCCCGCGTCGCACCATTTATGGCGCAGTGCAGCAATCTCAGGTATAGAAATCATCCCAAGCGCCACGGCGGGCATAACCAGTGTCCGATCCGTGGCGTACTTGATTAGATGCACGATAACACTCAATAGGGTCCGACGTTCGTGGAACGCGGCGAGGTAATGCCATGCATGGTCTTCTGCGTCCTGTAACGGCGCTCTTGATGGCGACGGCGATCGCCATGGCGGGGCATGGCATCCTGGTCATGCTGCTGCCTTTGAAGGCGAGCGCGGCAAATTTTACAAACCTGGAAATCGGCCTCATGGGGTCGGGGTATTTTGCCGGACTGGTCGCCGGATGCATGGTCGCGCCGGCAATCATCAGCCGCGTCGGCCACATTCGCGCGTTCTCAGCGTTCACCGCCAGCGTTACGGCCGTTCCTCTGCTGCATCAGATGTTTGTCGATCCCTATGCCTGGACGATGCTGCGAATCCTTCAGGGGATTTGTTGCGCCGGGCTTTGGCTGGTTATCGAAAGCTGGCTCAACTCGGCCGCCAATGTCGATACGCGCGGGCGGATCCTCGGTGCCTATACGCTCATTCAGCTTGGACTGCAGACAGTCGGCATGCAGCTTGTCGGTAGCCTCAATATCGAGGGCACGGGGTTGTTCTCGCTGGCTGCAATTTTGTTGTCGCTTTCGACACTTCCGATCGCGCTCACGGCGACGTTGGCGCCTGTGCCGCCCAAGCGCAACAAGCTACGTCTCGGCTGGCTCTACAATGTTTCGCCGGCGGCGACGCTCGCGGCCCTGCTGATCGGTTTTGCGACTGGTTCGTTCTGGATATTGGCGCCGCTTTATGCACAGGACGCCGGGTTGTCGACGGCTGCAAGCGCTTTGTTCGTTGCCGTTTCCCTGATTGCCGGTGCGCTCGTGCAGTGGCCGATCGGAATGCTTTCCGACCGCTTCGGGCGCCGTGGCGTGATGACGGGGACGGCGCTTGTTGCGACCTTGGCAAGCTTAATTCTCGCCGTGTCGGGCAACGATTCGATTGCGCTGATTTTTGCATGTTCGATCGCCTTTGGTGCGGCTGGCTTCCCGATCTATACGGTTGCGCTTGCCCACGCGAACGACCTCGTCTCGAAGAAGCGTGCGATCGCGGTGTCCAGTGGCCTTCTCATGGTGTTCTCGGTGGGGGCTGCATCAGGTCCGATCATTGCTGCTGCGGTTGTCGACCAGGCCGGTTTCAGCGCGCTCTTTGCGACCATTGCGGTGGCTTGCGGCCTTATCGTCGTGTTCACTTTCGTGCGCGTTCAACTCCGGCCGCTGCTGCCAAAGCGGCATCGCGAGGGCTATGTCATGGTGCCGCGAACGTCACCGGCGATCTTTGAGCTGGATCCGCGTACCGAAGACGCGGCTGCGATCTCGATTGCGCCTGAGAGCTATACGGAGCCCTACCAGCCGGCAGTGCCCGCCGTTCTCGATGCCGCCGTCGAGCCTTCTGATACGGTTATTCCAATCGGCGGTGCCGTGGCGGATACAGAGAAAGAACCGAGCGGCCGTATAGAATCGGCCGTCGCAGCCGGCTAGGCTGCCTGGCCCAAAGCCTCGGCCAGATGCGCCGCCACGCCGAAGGGGGTTGGCGACACGTAGACGCCGGCTGCCTCGAGGGCTGCCTTCTTGCCGGCGTAACTGCCCTTGTCACCAACGACGATCGCGCCGGCGTGCCCCATCTTCTTGCCCGCAGGGGCGGCGGCGCCGGCTATAAACGCGGCGATCGGCTTCGACATCGTGCTTGCGTATTCTGCCGCCTTCTCTTCCATCGCCCCACCGATTTCGCCAACCAGCGCGACCGCCTCGGTTTCGGGATCGTTGTCAAGCGCGACGAGCGCATCCATCGTCGTGGTGCCGATCACCGGGTCGCCGCCAATCCCGACGAAGTGGGTCATGCCCTGGCCGTTTTGGACGAGGTTTAGGCATATGAGTGTGCCGAGCGAGCCCGACCGGGAGATGACGCCCACCCTGCCTTTCTGAAAAACATTCGGGTTGAACGCCGGCATGAAGCCAACGAACGTCTCTCCCACGGTTACCAGACCGGCCGTATTGGGCCCGATGATCCCGGTGCCGCGTTCGCGTGCGGCGCTAAGGGCGTACAAGGTGTCCTGCACAGGCACGTGTTCGGTCAGGCAGACAATCTTTCTGATGCCCGCGTCTATAGCGTCCATCAGCGCGTCCTTCACGCCCATTGGCGGGATGAACAGCACCGCCGCATCCGGAGCCCCGTCGACACTCTCGGCGGCAGCCTGGACGGCACTGCCCCAAACGGGCCGGTCGAGATGGGTTTCGCCGGCGCGTTTCGGATTGGTGCCACCGATAATGCTCGTGCCGTAATTCGACATGTGCTCGGCCCAGAAGGTCCCTTGGCGCCCGGTGATACCCATCACCAGAACGCGCTCTGCCTTGCGGATCATCATTGACTTGCGCTCCCGCTCCTGGCGGCCTCGACCGCGGCTTTGACAGCATCGTTCATCAAGTCGTGCGGTTCGACGCCGAGTTCCTGTCGCACCATCGTGATCGCTTCATCTTCGCCCGTGCCGTGGATCGTGAAGACGATCGGAATGTCGGGTTTGAGTTCCTGCCAGGCCTTTACGACACCCTCCGCCATGACATCCGTGCGGGCGAACGCGCCGCAGAAATTCACGAGCAATGCCTTGACCTTCGGATTGGCGAGCACAAGTTCGAGGCCGGGCTTTGCCTTGGTGTAACTGTCGCCGCCGATTTCGAGAAAGTTCGCCGGCGTCCCCCCGAAGTGGCGGATCGCATCCATCGTCGTCATTGTGAGGCCCGCACCATTTGCGAGCACGCCGACTTCGCCATCCAATTCTATGAACTTTAGGCTGTGCTCTTTGGCGCGTTCTTCGAGGCCGGTGACGCTGTCGGGGGTTCCCTTGGGCGCGAGTTCACCCTGACGCGGCACTGCGCCGTCATCCATCACCAGTTTGCAATCGAGGGCGACGAGATCGCCATCCTTCGTCACGATTAGTGGATTGATTTCGATGAGTTCGGCATCGCTCGCTCGGTAGGCGTCGTAAAGCTTGCCAAGAACGTCGGCGATGGCGGTCGCGTGTTCCGGCATCGACCTTGCTATCTCGACGACCGCCACACCCTGGTCGAGCCCTTTACGAATATCGATCGCAATTTTCTGAATACTCTCGGGCCGTTCGTCGGCCAGTTCCTCGATATCAATGCCACCCTCGGCCGAGAATAGTAGCAGCGGACGCTGGCTTTCAGCATCGTTGAGGATGGCCGCATACAATTCCCGCGCGATCGGTTTTTGCTCCTCGATAAGCAGCTTCTCGACTTTCAGGCCGTTGATCGTGAGACCGAGGATGGCCCGGGCGTGGCCCTCTGCTTCATCGGGGTTTGCTGCGAGCTTGATGCCACCGGCCTTGCCGCGTTTGCCCGTCGCCACCTGTGCCTGGACGAGGCACGGCCCGCGCAATTTTGCGATCTCAGCGGCCGCTGTTGCGTCCCGCACAACTTCGCCGCGGGGCGTATCTATGCCATGTGCTCTTAGCACGGGCTTTGCGGCATGCTCCTCGAAGTTCATGTGGTTTGTCCTTGTGTCATGGCCTTGCTCGCCGTGCGCTGGCGCCGCTTCTTTGCGGTACCTTCAAGCGCCCCCGGCCGAGCGCCGGCCGGATAGCACTTCACGGAGGGGGGCAAGCAATCGTTGGCCCGGCTGAACCTTCAGATCTTCACTTGCCGTACTTTTCCCAAAAGGCGCCGAAGAGTTCTTCCTCTTCAGGCTTGTCTTCGGGGATCGTATCGACGAGATGCGTGATGTTGACGAAGTTGCGCCAGGAGAGGTTGTCGTCGATCGAATTGGCCTGCCACGTGCCGCAGCCCATGGTCAGCGTGAACGGCAGGCCGTTATCGAAGCCGCCGCCGTTGCCAAACGTATGCGCCTGATTGACGAGAACGCGGACAACGTCGATGTCGGCGGCAAGTTGCCGAGCGTGGGCCATGTTTTTGGTGTGGATACCGCAAGAATGGCCGCGGCCCTGATAGTCGAGGATCTCTTTTACGCGCTGCTTGGCAGCGCTAAAATCCTTAGCCCGGTAAATCGTCAGTACGAGCGATAGCTTCTCGCCCGAAAGGGGATGATCCTTTCCGACGCCGTTTTCTTGCGCCATGACGAACTTGCAGCCCTTGGCGTCACCGGACAATTCAAACTCGGAGACGAGCGCATCCAGGCCCTGCGCAATCACTGACCGGTTGAGCTGCCCGTTGATCCAAAGCCGGTCGACGATCCGGTTACGCTCTTCACTGCTTGCCATGTAACCACCCTGGCGGCGGAACGCTTCGATCATATCGTCGTAGACGTCGTCAACGATCACGACGGCGTTTTCAGACGAACAGCTCGTTGCGTTGTCAAACGTCTTCGACAGCATGATCTTATGGGCTGCATCATCGAGATCGGCGGAAGCGTCAACAATCACCGGCGCGTTGCCAAGGCCGACGCCGAGCGCCGGTTTACCGGACTTGTAGGCGTTCGAGACGTTCTTTTGACTGCCTGTCACTACGACGAGATCGGCGCATTCCATAAGCCGCGCCGTCAGTTGCCGGGTGATCGGTTTCGGGAGCATCTGGACGAGGTCTTCCGGCAGACCGATCTTCTTCAATGACGCACGCATTTCCTCGATAACCGGATTGGTGGCGTCCCAGGCGGCTGGCGGTGGTGCCATGATGATCGCGTTCGCCCCTTTGATGGCCATCATCGCCTTGTTGACCGGGGTCGCGCTGGGGTTCGTCGACGGCGTGCCGGCTGCAACCACGCCAACCGGTTTCGCCCACTTGATGATCCCCTTTTCCGGGATCTCCTCGATGACGCCGGTTGATTTCACACGCAAAAGATCGCGCAGCGTGCCAAACGTCTTGCGCTGGTTTTTGATGATCTTGCTTTCGACATTGCCGAGCCCGGTCACCTCGACAGCGACCTCCGCAAAGCGGCGTGCGTTGTCGGGCTTGTAGATCGACCAGGCAAGGGCAGTTACCGCCTCGTCGATGCGGGCCTGGGGGGTATCCGAGCCCGCCAGTTCACGCTCCAGTTCCGCCATGGCGGCTCGCGCCTTGGTAATGACCTCTTCGACGACGGCCTCGGTGCGTTCGTGCGCGTCCATGTTGGCTCGTTGGGCGGTATCCTGCATGGGTCTCTCCCGGTACTGGTCGGAGGCGTTCGGCCTATTGGGCAAATAAGCGGGCGTTTTCACGTTTTGCACGTGAACTTTCAAAGCAAAGCCAGCAGATCTGGTGACAAGAATTTTTCAAAAATGGGACGTTGCGTCTCAGTTATTGACGCGCGCGACAGGGAATGTCAATCATGACTTGGCCTGACTGTGATCTGACCTGACTGTGATCTGGCCTGACTGTGATCTGGCCTGACTGCGATCTGACGTGCGGTGCGCGGTCGTTACTGTAGTCGATGGAACCGGGAGGCAGCGGCCAACTTATGGAAGACCAAGCCCTCAAAGCGCGATTGGTCGGGACTGATGAGCGTGGGGCGAAGGCGCCCAATCTTTCCGCGCTCGACAAGGCGATCGTGGTTCTCGAGGCGATTGTCGCCAATACGCGGCCGATCGGCCTGCCGGATCTGACGGCCGACCTTGGGCTGCCGCGGCAAACGATACACCGTATTCTTCAGCAGTTGACGGAGAACGGCCTCGTGATCCGGGACCCGGCGCGGGATCGCTACATGGTCGGGCCGCGCTTGTCAGCGCTCGCCATGGCCACGCTGAATGCCGACAACCATCGTGCGCCGCTGCGCGCGGTGCTGACCGACGTTGTCGCGGACACTCAGGAGACCTGCAACTTCGGCGTTCTCGATGGTCTTGAGTTTCTCTACATCGATCGGCTCGAGTGCTCCTGGTCGCTCAGGGTTCATCTTTCAGCCGGTAGCCGGGTGCCGGCGTACTGCACGAGCGGTGGCAAGGTTTTGCTGGCTCATCTGGACCGAGGTGTGCGTAATGCGCTTATTCGGAGCCGTAAGCTGGTGGCGCATACGCCGACGACAATCACCGATCCCGCGCGCCTCGAAGATGAACTCGATGAAGCCCTGACGCAGGGTTACGCGCTCAATAACGAAGAATACACCGTAGGCGTCGTCGGCGCTGCCGTGCCGATCCTCTCCGGCGACGGGCGGGCGCTCGGTGCCTTGGCGCTACACGGTCCCTCACAGCGCCTCAGTCCCGCTGAAGCGCGCCGTCATA
>CAZWCL010000211.1:0-6505 GCA_964632265.1 uncultured Hyphomicrobiaceae bacterium
CTACACGTACTGACACACTCTTTCCCTACACGACGCTCTTCCGATCTGAAGGATTTCTTCGACCCGCTGGCGGGGGTGCCGCTGCCGGTCGAGGTGAGGGAGCGGATGGAGCACGTCGGGTTCCTGGCGCGTACGGTGCCGGCCGCGACCTATCCGACGATGCGCAGTCTTCCCGCAGAATGTGTCCTGGTGACGGCCGGAGGCGGCGGCGATGCAGCCGAACTGATGTCGCAGGTTCTCGCCGCAAAAGAGATCGATAAAACAAACGACATGGCTCTTGTCATGACGCTTGGTCCCTACATGTCTGTGCGCGAGAAGAGCGAGCTTCGCCATCGGGCGCGGCGCTTGACGGGTGTCCATATTCTTGATTTCGACAATCGTCTGGAAGAACTCATGCAGCGGGCCACAGCGGTCGTGGCGATGGGCGGCTACAATACGTTCTGCGAGTTGATGTCGTTCGATAAACGGGCGCTCATCGTGCCGCGGGTGACGCCGCGCACCGAGCAGCTCATTCGGGCCAAGCGGGCCGCCGCTCATGGCCTCGTAACGATGCTGCACCCGCACGAGGCAAGCGATCCACGGCGCATGGCGGCGGCGATCCGGACCCTTGCGAACCAGCCCAAACCGAGTGATGCGACGTATGAGCTCGACCTCAAGGGCTTAGACCGGATCGGACGTACGATACCCGAGATCAGGCGGCGTCTGCGTGAGCGCACGTTGCGGAACTACGGGTGAAGCCGGTGGCCGGGGCAGGTGGAAAAAAAGCGCCGACGGCGGCTGTTGGCTCCGCTCAGCGTACGATCGCGGTGGTGCTGAAAGGCTATCCTCGGCTGTCCGAGACGTTTATTGCGCAGGAGTTGCATGGTCTTGAAGGGCGTGGCTTCCGGTTACGGCTCGTCTCGTTGCGCCATCCGACTGACAAGACGGTTCATCCGGTCCATGAAGAGATCGCCGCGCCGGTTGGTTACCTGCCGGAATATCTCGGAGATGAGCCTCTGCGCGTGTTGCGTGGCATCGGCCGTTGCGTGGGCCGCCCCGGTTTCTGGCGCGCATTCGTGCGCTGGGTCGGCGATCTGGCGCGGGACCGGTCGGCAAGCCGATTGCGGCGGTTTGGCCAGGCTTGTGTTATGGCGGCGGAATTGCCGGACGATGTGGCCCATCTTTATGCTCACTTTATCCATACGCCGGCGGCGGTGACCGGTTATGCGAGTACGATCAGCGGGTTGCCGTGGTCTTGTTCGGCGCATGCCAAGGACATCTGGACGTCACCGGATTGGGAACTTCGCCAAAACCTGGCCCGTACGAGTTGGGTGGCCACGTGCACCGAGGTGGGATGGCAGCATCTGCGCTCGCTCAGTTCGTCACCCGCAACGGTTCATTTGATTTATCATGGTCTTGACCTGACGCGGTTTCCGCCTCGGCCTGTGCCGCAAAACGATGCAGGTGATACGAGCCGCCGTGATGGGTCGTCGCCGCAAACGGCGGTGCGGTTTTTGAGCGTCGGGCGGGCGGTTGAGAAGAAGGGCTTCGACGTTTTGCTGACGGCGTTGAGCCATTTGCCGGCCGATCTTTACTGGTCCTGGATGCATATCGGAGGGGGCGATCTGCTTGAAGTGCTCAAGGGGCAGGCGGCGGTGCTCGGGCTGGCGGAGCGTATCGAATGGCGTGGGGCGGTGGCGCAAAAGGATGTGTTGGCCGCCTATGCTCAGTCGGATCTCTTCGTTCTGCCCTGTCGGATAGCTTCGGACGGCGACCGTGACGGTCTGCCCAATGTTCTGGTCGAAGCGCAGAGCCAACGACTGGCGTGTGTTTCGACGCCGATCTCCGGTATTCCTGAACTTATCGTGGATGGCGAGACCGGAAGGCTTGTGGCTCCTGGCGATCCGATGGCGCTTGCCGCTGCACTCCACTCCTTGGCACGTTCGCCGGTGGAGCGGTCGCGGCTGGCGCTCGCGGGGGAGAGGCGCGTGCGTACGGCGTTTGACATGCATCGAGGTCTCGGACAACTGGCGCAGCTCTTTCCCGAAGAGCTCGTGTGCCAGTCGGGGCCGTCGTCGGCATCATCGGTGGCGGGCGGTCTTGAGGCAGACAAGATGGCGACCGAGGCGTCGCCATGACTGCACCGCGCGTGCTTTTTTATGTGCAGTATCTTGAGGGTATCGGGCACGTCGTGCGTGCCTCGCGGATTGCTGAAGCGCTCGAAGCGGCCGGGGCATCGGTAACGCTTGTGCTCGGCGGACCGCCCCTCAGCGGCGTCGTGGCGGCGGGCATCGCGCGATTTCAGCTCCCGCCTGTCCAGGCGTCGGCTTCCAGCTATTCGCGACTGGTGAAGAGCGATGGCACGCCGGTAAGCGACGCAGACATGGCTGAGAGACGTCGACTGCTGCGCGATATTTATGATGACGTCGCGCCGGACGTGGTGATCACCGAGGCCTATCCGATGGGCCGCTGGGCGATGAACTTCGAGTTGGAGCCTTTATTGGCGCACGTCCGGACCGGCGCGGGTGTGCCACGACCGCTGGTTCTGGCATCGCTGCGCGACATCCTGCAGATGCCGAAATCGGCGGACAAGGCGGCGAAATCGGCGGCGCTGTTTGCCCGCTACTATGACGCCATGCTGATCCACGGCGATCCACGCCTCGTGCGCGTGGAGGAGAGTTTTCCGCCGCTTCGTCCATTTCTTGACCGCGGACATTATACCGGCCTCGTTTTGCCGCCGGTCAAGGCGGTGGCGGCGCCCGTGGGCGCGTGTGATGTCGTTGTCTCGGCGGGGGGCGGTGCGATCGCTGCACAGGTCATCGAGACGGCGATCCGTGCGAAACCGGCGACGCGGCTTGCAGATGCCAAGTGGTTGGCGCTTGCCGGGCCGCGGATGGCAGATGATGAATTCCACAGGCTGACGGATTTGGCGCGGAGGTATGGTGTGGGCCTTGAACGCTTTCGGGACGATCTCGCCGGGCTTCTCCGCGGCGCGCGGGTTTCGATCCAACGCGCCGGCTACAACAGCGTCGCAGATCTGTTGGTCAGCGGCCGCCCCGCCGTGCTGGTCCCGGATAGTGCTGAAAATCAGATGGAGCAGCCGCTGAGGGCGTCCAAGCTGGCTGCGATGGGCCGTGCCGTGGTTGTCGATGAAGAAGCCTTGTCCGAGACAACGATGGCGCTGGCGGTGCACCGGGCGGTTGACCTTAGGCCGGGTCCGGTCGATCTCGCGACCAATGGTGCGGCCCGTTCGGCAGAAATCGTTTTTGAGCTACTGAGGCGGCATCAGGGGACGTAGAACGCGCGCGAGGTGTGATGCGGCAGCTTCGAGACTGTGGCGGGTCTGCACATGCTGCGTTGCGGCAGTGGCCAACTGCTGGCGAAGGGTGGGCTTTGCAATTAGTTCAGCCAGGCATAGCGCTAAGGCTGACGGCGTGGGCGGGCTGGCGAGGAGGCCGGTTTCGCCATGGCGAACGACTTCGGGGACGCCGGCGGTTGCAAGTGCCACGACGGGTAGGCCGAGCGCCTGGGCCTCGAGGTAAGCCATGCCGATGGCTTCATCGACGCCGGGCCAGACAAAAATGTCGGACCGGCTTAGAATACGCTGAATGTCCGGCGGCGGCAGCGCGCCATGGAACCGTGTGCGCTCACTCATTTGCGAAAAAAGGTCAGCGACCTCGCCGCGGGCTTCGCCGTCACCAATGATATCCAGGGTCCAGTTGTCGGTGTGCCGCTCAGCAAGCGCTGCATGCAGCGCTTGATAACTCTGCTGTTTGGCGCCGTGGCGCATCATGGCGACGGTGACAAGACGCACGGGGCGCGCGGGCTGAGTGGATGGTTGATGCAAGCTCATCTCATGCGAGCCGTGCGACGTGCCGGCGAAGCGAGAAAGGTCGATAAAGGGTGCGAGCTGATGGAGGCGGCTTTCGTCGCAGATCTCGAGCAGGCCGCGACGGTCCCTGCGAGTGAGCGAGAATATGGCGTCGGCTGAGCGAATGGCGCCTTCAGCCTCGGCGAGATGGTGATGCCATGGGCCAAATTTGCGGTGTGAGGCGTAGGAACCTTCGATGATGACGTAGGGAATGGCAAGCGCCTTGGAAATGCGCGGGCCGATCAGGTCCGGGGCTTTGTAGTAGACGTGGTACGTGACCCAAAGCGCCGGGTTCGGGCGTGGTTTGCGCCCATGCTCATGGGCTGCCAATATACGGGTGATCTCTCGCTCGGCCTGCAACCGCAGATCGCTTAGTCCGGCAGCCCCCGGCGTGCGCATCCAGGTTCTGAATTCGCTCGCGATTTCGACTTCGCCGCCAATGCGTTTCAATGCCTGCATGAGGTAGCGGGCAATGGTTCGGTCCCCGGACGGCGTTTGGGCGTTCGGCGGCTTCATCGGCGCGTGGAAGAGGAGGTTCACCGGTCGTTGTGCGCCCTGACGCCCAAGTCGAAGCAAAGGCCGAAACCTGTGCCGACGTGAGGGGCCGGACATGCCGCGCCAATGTCGGACATCAGAGGTGATCGACGACACTTGGTCGTGAGCCGAATGTGAAGCGTGGCATTAAGAGAACATGGTATAGCGTGCATGGGGCGACCCCCGTTTGTTGACCTGCCGGGCATGATGCATTGGATCCCAATCTATTTAGATACATCTGGACGCACAGCCGACGAGATCAAATCGTCGTTCTGTTGCTGATTGTTGCATCGCTGCCGTTTTACTGGCTATCGCTGGAAGTTCCCAAGCGCATCGTGAACGAGGCGCTCCAGGGGGAGGCTTTCAGGAACGGTATGACGGAGGCGAAGCTGTTCGGCGTCTCATTGCCGCTGCCGGAGTCGTGGGGCGGGACGATCACGATTTTCGAAGGGTTTACTTTTGATCAGGTCGGGTATCTCCTTGCACTGAGTTTTCTGTTTCTTTTCTATGTTCTGGCGAACGGCGCGTTCAAATACGGCATCAATATTCTCAAGGGGATGTTGGCCGAGCGCATGATGCGCCGGTTGCGATTTGAGTTGTTCACGATACTGATGCGGTTTCGGCCGGAAGACATTCGCAACGTCAAGTCCGCTGAAGCAGCGAGCATGATCAAGGATGAGGTTGAGCCCATCGGCGGCTTCATCGGTGATGCCTTCATACAGCCGGCGTTCTTGAGCAGTCAGGCGCTGACGGCCGTGGCGTTCATTCTGACGCAGAGTTTCTGGCTTGGCATGGTGGCGGTCGGGGTCGTGTTGATCCAGGCGTTCGTCATTCCCTATCTGCGCCGCGAGCAGTTGCGGCTCGGGCGGTTGCGCCAGATCGCGTCGCGCAAGCTCGCCGGGCGTATCGGTGAGATGGTCGAGGGATCTCGCACACTCCAGGCTTACGGTCTGAAAGACTACAGCGAGGCGGAAATCGGCGGACGGTTGGGCAACCTGTTCAATATTCGCGCCGCACTTTACAAACGCAAGTTCGCCGTCAAATACCTGAACAATATTCTGGCGCAGACAACACCCTTCTTTTTCTATTCAATCGGCGGCTATCTCGCGCTGCGGGGCTCATTGGATCTTGGGCAATTGGTTGCTGTTATCGCGGCCTACCGGGATCTGCCGCCGCCGATCAAGGAACTGATCGACTGGGATCAGCGCCGTGCTGACGTGACGATAAAATATGAGCAGATCATATCGCAGTTTTCAGGCCGTGAGCTGTTGCCGAGCGAGGAAGCGGGGCGGACGTATGAGCCGATTCCCGTCGATGCGCCGATCCGTGTTTCCGAGCTCACGGTTTGCGACCAGCGTGGCACGCCACAAATCGCGGGCGCTAGTTTCACGTTGCGGCGGCCGGCGCATATCGCTGTGATTGGATCGTCGGGCTCGGGCCGCGATATCCTTGCCCGTGTCCTTGGCCGGCAGATGACAAAGTACGATGGCACGGTTCGTTACGGGGAACGGGACCTAAGGTCGCTGACGCCGCGCGAGTTCAATCGTGAAATATCCTACGTACCGCCGGAGCCGGAGCTCTTTTCAGGCTCGATCCGCGAGAACGTCGCGATGGCGGTCAAGCAGCGAGTTCCGGAGCCGGGGTCATCGGACGACATCCAATGGCGGGAGGCACGGCGAACGGGGAATCCGGTCTCGGATGGATATGCCGATTGGATCGATTACGAACTGGCCGGCGTTGAGGATGAGCGGGGCCTGCAACGCGCCATTTTGGACGTGCTCGAGTGTACCGGGATGAGCGAAGACATCTACGCCTTCGGCATGAAAGGCCGGTTGCCGCGGGATGCGGGGCCGGATCTTGAAAGAAGGGTCGTCGCCGCGCGCCACGAAATCCGTAAGAAGCTGGAAGCAGCGAACCTCGAACGGTTGATCGCGCCGTTCGAGTTCGAACGCTTCAATCCGCATGCGACCCTTGGTGAGAACCTTGTTTTCGGCGTTGTCGACGGGGAAAGGCTGGTTGGGCGGGGGCGAACGGAAGATCCGTTCTTCCGGACTATCGTGGCTGCTGAATCATTGATCGAACCGCTTGCTGAAGTCGGTGTGCGGATCGCGGAAAACGGTG
>CAZWCL010000212.1:0-6503 GCA_964632265.1 uncultured Hyphomicrobiaceae bacterium
TACCTTCTCGGCACGTTCGACGCCAACTTCCGGGTCGATATCGTCGGCGCCGAATGAAAGGTCGAGATCCTTGACGACCGAGTCGAGGTTGGCGGCCAGCGTCTCGACCAGCAAAACATCGCCGGCACGCAGCTTCAGCCAGTGAGCGTAGGCGGGGAGCTCGTTGCCATCCCGGATCAGCGACATCAGAACCGTGTCCTGTTTGCCGAGCGCCGTCTCCAGTTCGCGAAGGCTCTTGCCGATCGAGTTCGATTCGTCAGAGACAGTCAGTTCAACGAGATAGCCGCCGAGATCGAAAAGTTCCTTGCCGGCCTGCCGCTCCCTTGTCTTGCGGGGCAGAAGGCGCCAGCCGACCGTTGCAACGAACAGGACGCCGACCACGGCGCACGCGAGGCCGACCGGTGCGTAGTCGAACATGGCAAACGGTTCGCCGAGGCGTTGTTCGCGGATCGATGAGACGATGATGTTGGGCGGCGTGCCGATCAGGGTAATGAGGCCGCCAAGGATCGTGGCAAAAGACAGCGGCATCAAAGTGATCGCGGGGGAACGCTTTTCGCGCTCCGCGGCCTGGATGTCGACGGGCATGAGCAGCGCCAGGGCGCCGACGTTGTTCATCAGAGCCGACATCGCAGCGCCCAAGCTTGCCATGATGCCAATGTGCGAGAGGAGTGACTGTCCGGCCGGCACGAGCCAACGCGCGATCAGGCTCACGGCACCGGAATTAGCGAGGCCTCTCGAGACGACGAGGACAAGCGCGATGATAATTGTCGCGGGGTGTCCGAACCCCTCGAACGCCGTAGAGCTTTCAATGACGCCCGCTAAAACCGCGACGACCAGCGCACCGAGCGCGACGATGTCGTACCTAATCCGTCCCCACAATAACATGGCGAACAGTACGATTAGAATCGCGAACAAAATGTACTGATCATTGTTCATCGTCGATGACGTTCCTCATAAAGATGGGCCCGCAGGGCCGGTCATTTCCCGACAGCGGGAACTGAACTGACGACGGGTGTTCAAGCGTCGCTCATGCGCTTTTATCAGGGAAGGGGGAGAAAACGAGCGGCACGTTCTCACACGTGGGTTTAAAGTAACACCTACGGGTCAAGGCTCATGGACCACAATTTTCGACGAGAAACGCCACAATGCAGGCTCACGCCGGTCTCACTTCTGAGCATTATGGATATCAGGCGTGGCGGCAGACGCAAACCGCCAGGCCCTGGCCGCGGGAATCGGACGGCGGCTTGCTGTAACTCTCTGGTGACGCGTTGAACGGGTGAGGATGTCCGAAGCGCGCCGCCGCTCAACATAGGCGGGGGACTTATGAATTCGAGCCGTGCATTGTGGCGCGCACGAAAGCCGTTACGAGACTTTTTTTGCGCACTTGTCGTCTTTTCCGCTTTGTTTGCGGCCATGACGCCCTCACGGCACATCGCCGATGTTATTCCGATTATTTCGTTGTTCAGTTCCAGCGCATCGCCCTTTACAAGAGGCGACGGCGCTGTCGGGACGCTAGCAAATCTCGGCGGTAGCGGCCTTGCCATGAAGCTGCCGGAGCCTGCCTTGTCAGAACCGAATACGCCCCTTATCTCTTCCATACTCGCCGTCGTATTCTCATCCATTACGGCGTTTAACTTTGCGCTCCTGAGATACCTGCGCCGCGTAAACGCCTCCTCGTGGCGCAGGGCGTGGAGGGATGGTTGAGTGCAGACAATAGTTCTAGCCTTCGGCCGTTCCTCCACTATATTTTGAATAAATGATATCGCGCCCCTGCCGGCTCCGGTGCCGGCAAGGTGCATGACAGGGAGACGACGCGTGAGATTGTTGCAGAAACATTTGGCGTCCATCAGCGTCTTTGCCACGGGCGCGGCACTCGCCGCTGTGGGTCTGGTTTCAGGATTGATGTTCACGACAATTGGTGATCCGACCAAAAGCGCAATGGTTCGCGGAGAACAAAGGCTCGATGAGCTCAGTCAACGCGCCGAGCGGCTGCGGCTGCTCGCGCGCCACGTTCGCAAGGCCGCCTTCACCCAGGTGCCGCATATCGAACTGCCGTATGCGGGCTTGATTAACTCACCGGCACAACTCGTTGCGGGGTCGCAGATGTCGATCCCCGCCAAGAGCGGGCGACGGATTGAGCTGGAAGTTTTGTCGACGCAGCTGATCACACCTAATCTCGGTTTGACGGGCAGCGTCGATGGCGGGCGCGATCTGGTTGTCGTGACAGCTGAAGCCCTCAATGGCGCGGGGAGTGGCACTGGCGCCCGGGTCGTTCGCTTCCTGGCGACCGTCAAGCCGTCGACGACAGATACGGGCAGACCGGACGCAGGAGCCAGCGAAGAGCGCAGTCTCTAGAATATTGCGATCCAGTGCTGCAGGCGTCAGGCCGCGAAGTGTGGGCGCGGGGCCCGGCGGGGTGGCGCTGTGCTTCTCATGACGCACTCCAGGCTGCTTCTCGCGCGCCAGGCCGGTCCATCGCTTTCCCGATCGGAAAGCACGCTTCTAAAGTGGGCTGCGTGTTCGAGCGGAACGCTCGCAAATGCCGTCGGCGCAAATTTGCGCCTTCGAGACAAGGGGGAAACGATTACATGCGCCTTAGTCCACCTACTCTGTTGCTGTTTCTTATCTCGTTGGTTTTGGCATTGCTGGCCATGGTGACGAAGCTTGGCTATTTTCCCGTTCCACGCTACTTGCCGCATCAGGAGTACTGGCTCGCGATCACGGCCTATATGGTGCTCACCATCGGCGTGATTTTTCGTGGTCTTTGATGGCAGACAGAGAACCAGACGGTGGACCTGACCGGATTTTTCGTTTGTGATGAGCAAAGTTCGTTTGCTGCCGCCAACACCCCGGCGGGACCGATATGCGCAACAATTCTCAGAATGTGACCGGTGACGCGCTTTCAGGCTAACATGATGCTGCTCGTGATCGCCGCCATCTGGGGGCTGGCGTTTGTATTCCAGAAGACGGCGATGGAGCATATCGGCCCCTTCACATTTCTTACTATGCGGGCCGGGATCGCTGCACTCATCCTTTGGCCAATCGCGTGGCGCGAACTCGGTCAGCAGGCAGGGGATACACCGGGCCGATTCTGGCTGATAACTGCGGCGGGGGGGCTCTCATTCTTCATCGGCGGAATCCTGCAGCAAATCGGGCTCATCACCGCGACCGTCACCAACACGGGTTTTCTGACCGGACTCTATGTCGTGATCACGCCGCTGATCCTGTGGATCGTGCTCGCACGCCCGCCGTCGGCGCTGGTCTGGTGCGCCGTGGGGCTCGCTTTCGTTGGCACATGGTTCCTTGGCGGGGGCACTGTTGGCGGATTTTCGACTGGCGACTGGCTGGTGATCGCCTCGTCATTTTTCTGGGCGAGCCATATTCTCGTCATCGAACATTCCGGACGTCATGGCAGGCCGATCACCTTTACGGCGGCGCAGTTCACTGTCGTCGCCATGATCTCGGGAAGTGGCGCCGTTCTACTCGAGACGCCAACGCTTGCGACGCTGTGGGCGGCGGCGCCGGAAATCGCCTACGTCGGCGTCCTTTCAAGCGCACTGACGTTTACGCTGTTGGCGTTTGCGTTGCGCTACACGCCGGCGGCCGAGGCCACGGTGCTGGTCAGCACTGAGACGCTGTTTGCTGCGATCGCCGGTGTGCTCCTGCTCGGCGAAGGGCTTGCCTGGATCGGTTGGCTCGGGGCTGCGATGATGTTTTCTGCGATGCTCATCGTTCAGCTCCAGCCGTACCTTGTGCGACCACCTGCTCAGCCACCCGCGCCCGGCTGAGCAGGTGGTTGGCGGCCGCAGTTCGCCGCGGCCGCGCGCGCCGGAGAGATGCCTGGCCCGTTTCAGGTTCAACCGGTTTCGATCGGCAGTCTCTCGTCCGTAGCCCATTCGCTCATCGAGTTATCGTAGACGGCGATATCAGTGTACCCGAGTTGGTGCAGCAGAAAGGCGTCAAGTGTCGCTGCGATACCGCCGCCACAGTAGGCCAGCACGCGCTGGTCGGGGCGAACACCGACCTTATCGAAGGCGGCGGCGATGGTGGACGGTTCTATAAATTCCTTTGTTTCGGGTCTCTGCAATTCGGCAGCCGGAACGTTGACGCTGCCGGGTATACGGCCTGGCCGGCCATAGCGCGAGAAATCGCCTCTGTGGAGTTCAGCACCAAGGGCATTGAGCGTACAGCTGCCATCATCGCCCATGGCCGCGAGCACCTCGTCACGGCCGGCAAACAGGTTCGGACGCGGTTTGGCAGTAAGCGCCGCCGGTGCATAGACGGTTTTTTCTTTCTCGACCGCACGACCTTCATGGACCCAATTATCCCATCCGCCATCCAGGATTGCGGCATTATCAAAGCCGACATAGCGCAGCATCCACCAGATGCGCGTTGCCCATTGCATGTTGGCGCGCGCATAGAGGACGACGCGCGTGTCATCACCAATACCGAGGCGGGCGAAGCGACCGGCAAGATCTTCCGGTTCGGGCACTGTGAAGCGGAACGGGCTGTCCGTCACCGAGAGCTGGCCCTGCAGATCAATGAAGGCGGAGTGGGGGATATGGCCCGCCGCGTAGTCCTCGGCACCACTTTTTACGGTGTATGGCTTACCTGTGCCGGTCTCATAGAGAAGATAGGTGGTGCAGTCGAAAACACGCAGCTTGTCATCACCAAGTTGGGGACTGAGTTCACCAGCGGTGATGAGTTGGTCGGGATGCTTGAAAGCGGTCATTTGGTTAACCCTTCTCGAAAATGATCGGCCGCAGGCGGGACGGGGAGCGAAATCGGGGAATGGTGTAGCGGGCATAATGCACGAGCGGGCAGCTCACAATCGCCAGTACGATCGCTGCTCGGAGCCCGGACAAAAAGTCATGCCCGCGGAAGTCATTGCACGAAACGCCAACTCTGATATAAGCCCGGTCGTCCCGGGCTGTCCGGGGCTCCATCACAATCAAGTGAACTGTCGGCTTGCACCCTTGGAGGCCCGGCAGTGAATTGGGCCGGCAAGGCCCGCATTAATTTCGGAGACAAGCCATGGCAAACCCAGAGATCCTTGCCACGGCGCGCCCACGAGCCGGTAAGGGGGCCGCTCGGGCAGTGCGTCGTGAAGGAAAAGTACCCGCTGTCATTTACGGTGACAAGAAAGAGCCGGAGACCATCGCGGTCGATGGCAACGAGATGAAGAAGCTCTACTTCGCGGGCGGGTTCATGGCGACGATGTTCGATATCAAGCTGGAGGGGAAGACGTCGCGTGTGCTTGCGCGCGATGTGCAGCTCGATCCGGTCAAGGATTACATTGTCCATATAGACTTTCTGCGGATTGCACGCGGTGCCACGGTGCAGGTGGAAGTCCAGGTGGACTTCATCAACGAAGAGGACTCGCCTGGCCTTAAACGCGGCGGCGCACTCAATATCGTGCGCCACGAAGTCGAACTCGACTGTCCAGCCGATGCGATCCCTGACAGTCTCGTCGCCGACCTGACGGGGCTGGATATCGGCGACACCGTACATATGTCTGCGATCAAGCTGCCGGAAAACGTGTCACCGACCATCACCGATCGCGACTTCACGATCGCGACCATTACGGGTCAGATGGCGGAGCCTGCCGAAGAGGAAGAGACAGCCGCCGAAGAAGAGGGCACTGCTGAAGCCGGCGATGCCGCCGCCGAAGACGGCGACGAAAAGAGCGACGACTAGCCACGAGCCGTGGGCCGGGCCTAATGGTTCCGGCTCACGGGAATGTGGCCACGCTACTATCGTCAGGTCGGCGCACAGAGGTGATGAAGCATGAAACTCATCGTCGGCCTCGGTAATCCGGGCACCAAGTACGCCCGAAACCGGCACAATGTCGGGTTCATGGCGATGGAGCGGGCTGGTGAGCGGTATGCGCGCGGCGGCTGGCGCAAAAAGTTCTCAAGCCTGGTCGCGGATGCCGACCTCGACGGCGTCAAGGCGCTGCTGATTTGTCCGCAAACCTTCTATAATGAGGCTGGCCGGGCTGTGGCGGAAGCGGCGCGGTTTCACAAGGTCGATCCGGCCGACATTATCGTTTTTCACGATGAAATCGACCTCGCGCCCGGCAAGGTTCGGGTCAAGAACGGCGGCGGTCATGCGGGCAACAATGGTCTGCGCTCGATCGCATCGCATATCGGGGCCAACTTCTGGCGTGTGCGTATCGGTGTCGGACATCCCGGCAACAAGGATGCTGTGGCCAACTACGTCCTAAATGACTTTCCGAAGGCCGACGTCGACGGGCTCGATATCATGCTGAGCGCGATGGCCGACTTTCTGCCTGAACTCGCAGACGGAGCGGCAGACAAGTTTCAATCCGGAGTCGCGCAGGTTTTGACGAACTTTCGTGACGACATGCCGGCGGCGCGAAGGGGCGACAGGGGGGGCGAGAAAACGGCTTCGGACGAGACCCAGCGCAGAGGCCCGCGGGACGACCATACCGGCTCTCGGGGATCAAAGAGCGCCGGACGGCATCCGGCCGGGGAACGCCA
>CAZWCL010000213.1:0-6496 GCA_964632265.1 uncultured Hyphomicrobiaceae bacterium
CGGCGGCAACGCTCGGCGCCTCCGTGAGAGCGAGCATGGCTCCTGAACAGATCGCTCTCGCATGCCGCCAACGGCTTGGAAACCATGCCACGCAGGCCCGGCGGCCGGACATCGCGTCGCCGCCGGGTCGCGAGCCATGCCGATGGCGCACGTGCTCGACCGCGCGATTTGCGCGACGGGTGGAATTTTGCGGCATGCGCTCAGCAGCCTGCATTGCGACGTCCCCGGGCTCGCTTTACACAATATTCGCGATTCTTAGCCTAATTTGAGTGTGCCCGCCTCAACGATTGACTTGCGCGAACCCGTTGCAGGACGTACATAGAAGTGTGACGATTTTCGATCAGACCGCGTCTTCGTGGCCACGTCGATAACAACGTTCAGGTCTTGTCCGTCCGTAGAATTTGCTGAGGCGGCGGAAAGATTCAGACAGAAATGTCACACTCATACATGCTGCATCGAGTCGGTCTGATTTTGGTTAAATTTAGAGTCCGATGTATGCATACCGCGCCAGTTGCCGTGAGAAATATGGATCGGCGGCGCGCGTAGCAAGTTTTCTCGCTCTGATGCGGCCGACCTGGGAAAGGGGCCTGCATCAAGTAGCTTATCGCAGCGCTCCCGCTGCTCCGTTCGCCAGCTTGCTGCAATAGCAGTCGGCATTGGCCCCTAGCCGCGGCGAGGCTTTGCCAGCCGTAACTTGAAAGTTCAAATGGGATCGAACGAGGTCGACAATAACCGATATGTTTCAGCTGGGGCTGCGCTGAGCCGCGCGGTTGTGCAGCCATCTCGGTATTGGTCCCGACCCGATGATCGCGCGGCAATCTCCTCGCCAGAAGCTGGAGAGCGGCCCCTTTCCCTGAAAACGAAATCAAAACAACGAACACGGCACACGCTTGCCGCGCTCAGCGCTGATGCGACGCCTGAAGAAGGCCGCTTTGAAGCGAGCGCATGGCACGGTGCCAGGGAACTTCAGACATGTCAGTCAACAAGATGCTTATTGATGCCACCCACCCGGAGGAAACCCGGGTCGTGGTATTGCGCGATGGTCGGGTAGAAGAATTCGATTACGAATCAGCGGCGCGAAAGCTGCTGAGGGGCAGTATTTATCTCGCAAAGATCACGCGGGTCGAACCATCACTTCAGGCCGCGTTCATCGACTATGGCGGGAATCGTCACGGCTTTCTCGCGTTTTCTGAAATCCATCCGGATTACTACCAGATTCCGCATGCCGACAAGGTCGCACTGCTGGAAGCCGAACGCGCCGACGCCGATGACGAAGATGATCAATTCGACGATTATGACGAGACGAACGAGTTTTCCGCCGAGGATAACAAGCCGCGTGCAGCCGATGAGGACGACACCGACACGTCGTCAACGCACCATGGGTCGAACGATGAGCGCGACGGTGCCAATGACGACACCGCAGACGAGACGGATAGAGAAGAAGACAGACACGATTACGAGGCAAATGCGATCGACGTTTCCGGCCTGATTCCGGACGCCTCGGACAGCGCGGGAGACGAGCAGCCCAATAAGTCCGGCTCATCTGCCCTCACTATCGCGGAAGCTGAGGAAGATACACTTCAGTCGGCAACTGTTGACGAGATCGAGACCGCGGGAGAAGCCGCCGATGAGACTGTCGACGAAAGCCACGTCCATATAACAAGCGCGGCTGACGAAGGCGGCGGCGACGAGGCGCTGGCGGCTAGCGACGATGACGACTCGATCAGCGAAGATGATGGCGATGACAACGTCGAAAGTTTCAATGTTGACCGTGACGATGATGATGACGTCATCGAGCTTGCCGATGAGAACGACATTGACGACGAGCAAACGGAGGCGCGCGCGAGACCGCGGCGCCGTCGTACGCAACGTGCGGCACGTCCCCGGCGCCGGGTCCGGCACTATAAAATCCAGGAAGTCATCAAACGGCGTCAAATCGTACTTATTCAGGTTGTCAAGGAAGAGCGGGGCAACAAGGGCGCGGCGTTAACGACGTATCTGTCGCTTGCCGGTCGCTATACCGTCTTGATGCCAAACACGGCGCGTGGCGGGGGAATTTCACGTAAAATCACCAACGCGGCCGACCGCAAGCGTCTCAAGGCCATCGCCCAGGAATTGGAAGTGCCGGAAGGTATGGGGCTGATCATCCGAACTGCCGGTGCAGCGCGCAACAAACAGGAAATAAAGCGGGATTTCGAATATCTGCTGCGTCTCTGGGAGAACGTGCGCAACCTGACGCTCGAATCGACGGCCCCATCGCTTGTATATGAAGAAGGCAACCTCATTAAACGGTCGATCCGTGATCTTTATACCAAAGAGATCGACGAGGTCATTGTCGCCGGAGAACGGGCGTACAAGGAAGCCAAGAGCTTCATGAAGATGCTGATGCCGAGCCACGCAAAAAACGTCGTTCGGCACGAGGACTCGCAATCGCTGTTCGCGAAGCATCGCATCGAGCCGCAACTCAACGCCATGTTCAGTCCGAACGTTCAACTGAAATCCGGCGGTTATCTGGTCATTAATCAGACCGAAGCGCTCGTCGCCATTGATGTAAACTCTGGTAAATCGACACGTGAATTCTCGATCGAGGAGACGGCACTCAAGACCAACCTGGAGGCAGCGGAAGAGATTTCGCGGCAATTGAAGCTGCGGGACCTTGCCGGACTTGTGGTTGTCGATTTCATCGACATGGAGGAAAAACGTAACAATCGCGCAGTTGAGCGGCGTCTCAAGGATTGTTTGCGTGCGGACAGGGCGCGTATACAGGTCGGCCGAATCTCGCACTTTGGCTTGCTCGAAATGTCGCGGCAGCGCCTCCGGACAGGTGTGCTCGAAGGCTCGACGATGCCCTGTGCGCACTGTCAGGGTAGCGGCATCATCCGATCTATCGAGTCAGTTTCACTGGCCGTCCTCAGAGCCATTGAGGAGGCACTTGTTTCAGGCAAAGCTTCATCGTGCAGCGTGAGTACGGCGCCGGATGTGGCGCTTTACCTGCTCAACCAGAAGCGCACTTTCCTTCAACATCTCGAAGAGCGCTATGGCGTGCTTGTTTTCGTGAGGGCCAGTGAGCGTCATCAGGGGGCGAATTTCTCAATCGACGCGTTGCAGGATGCGGGCGATCGGGTCGGCCCTCGTGGAAAAGACGCCGCCATTAACGTCGATACCGGTTTTGAAGCTGTCGCGGCAAACGACGATACGGCGGAGGGGCAGAATGAGGAGCGCTCCCGACGCAGACGCCGCCGCCGCGGTGGGCGCCGTGACGATCAAGCCGAAGCGGGACAGGCGCGCGAGGCAATTAATGATGAGGAAAGTCCTGACGACAATGGCGGGGACATTAGTTCGGGAAACGAGGGCGAGGAGCCGAAAAGTGCCGCCGAGGAAGATGGACGCCCGCGGCGTTCGCGGCGGCGAGGCCGGCGGGGTGGCCGGCGCCATCGCGATCGGGTGAATGCCAACGCGGAGGGCGATATGTCGGCACCGGGCGCGGAGCAACCGAGCGTCGGGGATATAGGCGAAGAGGCTGTCGGTGAAGCTGCGACGGCCGAGCCGCAAGACAAGCCCTCCGCGCAATCCGATAGGAAGAGCGACGTTGAGGAGCAAGCTATCGAAGAGGCGGCAGAGGGCTCGTCTCCGGAGCCCGCGGCGCTCGGCGAGTTGGGGTCGGCTGCATACGTTGCAACTCAATCCGTCGATACCGCCGTCGATGCAGCGCCGGACGATGATGGCGATACCGGTGAGGTGTCGCTGACGAGCCAGATGGAAAGTGTCGAAGCGCGCCCTCTCAGCAACGGACATGCAAAGGCTGATGTTGCCTCGGCCGAGGCTTCTCCGGACACTGCAAGTGCAGTCGAGGTACAGGTCGCGGATCAGTCCGAGCCGGTTGATACCGCAGAGGCTGACGACAGTAGCCAGAGCCCGGATGATGAGGTGGCGGATCGCGCGACACGGTCGGAACCCGTGGCAAGCGAACCGATCCTTCAGCGGGTTGTGGTCGGCCCGAACGGTGCTGAGACGGCAGATGAGGCGAGCCAGGACGAACACATTGCTTCCGAAGAAGCGAAAAAGCCGGCTCGCCGCGGATGGTGGCAACGGCCTTTTGGCGGATAATTCGCTGACGTCGCGAGACCTGACCGATTCCGGTTTGCCGGTATCGGTCAGTTCATCGGATTTGACGCCAGCGGGGCGGCATGACGCTCGCAAAAGTCACCGGAATGGGACGCCGGCTGCGCGAATTGACAGCCGGCGTTGTCATATATCGGCGGCTGATCGGTTGCGTTCGCAATTTCCACGGTTTGCGCAAATGCGCCGGTTTTCTAAGAACTATTTGTTTCAGGCAACGGGTTGGGACGCTTTACCTTGAGGGCGGCTGCGATTGATCGAGTTGTCTTTCGAACGTTTTCGCGCAATGTCGGTCGGGCGATCCGCAGATCCGCCAACGGTCGCGAGGCCGTTGCAAAATACGCCTTGTAGGCATCGTCGCCGGCGAGGAAGTCGTATTCTCTCAAGCCGTTCGTGATTGCGCCTTGAATGGCAAGAATGAACAGGACGCTGCCGATGCGAACATTTTCGGGCACGTCCATCGCGCGGCCGCTTTGGTAGAAATATACCCGGCCCGCTGTTGCAAAGCTGTAATGAGCTGCGACGGGGCGTCCACCAACCTCGAGCCAAAGTAAATCCAGTTCATCTTTCGCCAAAAGAACGGCGGCGTAGTCATGATGGAAGGCCGTAAACCGGTCCGACGAGAAGCAGCCGCGTTCGCCAGCCTGCTTCCAGCGCTCCGCATGCAGGCGCGCGAGGATCTCCATTCCTGATTTGAGTGTGGTCATGTCGGTCGCGCGGCACACTTCGTAACCGCCGTTCTCGCCGGCCCAGCTCTCGAACGCCTTTAGTGTCCGCCGCATCCAGTTCCGACGCTTTGATTTACGGCTTTGAAGGTAGGCGGCCCAGGTTGCGGGTAATTCCACGAAGGGCGCGCTTTCACGCTGGTGGCAAATTACAGGAATGTCTTTGCGGTGGAGGGCTAAACTCAAAGCTTCATTCATCGGATGATCGGCTTCGGTCATGGCGAAGTAGCATTCGTCCCATTGTCCGAACGTGCCATTGAGCAGAGCGGCGGCGAAATTCTCGGCTACTTCCGTCTCGAAGCCAGGTCTGCTGAGGATATTAATGTATTCGCCGCATACGGCATCGGGCTCGCCCTGTCCCTGGCCCATGAGCTCCAGACGTCGAAACGGAATGCCAGGGGCATACCAGACCCTACGTTGACACAATGGGGCGAGGCCGAGCAGGCGGCCGTGCTTGTAATAGACGCCTAAACGCAACTTCCGCTTGTGGGCATAGTGCTTCCACCAAGTGACCATCCAGTCGGGATGAAGAACCGGGTGCGGGTCCGCCAAGTCCTTGAGCAAATCAGACCAGTCACCGGTTATGGACGTCAATTCAATCGGTTCGACGACACATGAGAAGCCCTCAGCGGGAACATTCTTTATGCTGGTGAGGCGCTTGTCATCTTGTCCAGCAGGCAGCGAATGGACACCGTCATCATTGCTGGTCACGGCGAACCACCGATACTGCCCGTCTGGCAAAACGATGAGCCAGAACCTTGACTGTATCGAGCGTGCCGGAACTTCCTCTTGGAGAGGGATTGAACCCTAGCCGACGGATGCGGCTATTAACGATATGAAGGCTTTGGTCGTTGTCGCTCATCCGCGAACGCCATGTGACGCTAAATGAAATGGAAACGGCAGAGCCGTTCCGCACCCAGTGGGGGGCCTTTACAGGAATGTGGACACCGTCTCCCGGGGAAAGATGATAGTCATCTGCGTATGCCTCGAAAGCGTCGCGATATTCGAGGTTTCTGTGACCTCCAAGGCTATGGAATGCCTCTTCTGCTTCAGGTGGCAGGATATCGGGGCGACGCTCGAAAACGCGGACGTGCTTTTCGCCCGCTATCTGGTTCAGGATGTTGTGCTCGGGATCGATGTGAAACGGCGTCACGGAGTGGGGCGATGAAATGAAGATAAACGCTTCGCGCATGAGGTAGGGACCGGTTTTCGGCGCCACGACAGGCTCCAGTTCGGCCAGGTATTCATCCAGGAGTGCTTCGTAGGCGGGATCAACTTCGACGTTCTTGAGGACCAGCCACGAGCCGTTTTCCTCGATCGAGCGAATGGTCTCTTCAATCGAGAGACCGTTGCCCGGCGCGGCACCCGCCGCTTGGTGAATTGGCAGATCGCCGCGGTTGTATTCCACTTTCGCGGCGTCAAGCCGGCCGCTGAGTTTTTCGAGAGCGGGACGCTCGAATAGCGGATGGTCGCAAAACGTGTGTTTTACCCGAGCGGCGGTGTTTGGATAGGCTGTTTCAAAAGCGCCATGATCTCCAGAAAGGCGCGAGCCGGATTGTTTGGTCACAATGAGCCTCTCAGTTTTGCTGCGTACGATTTACCGTGAACCCAGGGCGTTCTCATCGACGCGCGTGCTGTGTGTACTAGACCGT
>CAZWCL010000214.1:0-6487 GCA_964632265.1 uncultured Hyphomicrobiaceae bacterium
CTCAATGTCAGGCTCGCAGCTTTCCGACCTAAAAGCAGCAACCAAGGATCTCGTCGACATCTTGATCCCCGACGATCCGGCCCTTTTGGCGGGACAGAAAATTCGGATTGGCTACGCGCCTTATGCCGCCGGCGTCAACGCAGGCCCTCACGCTGCACAGATGAATGGCGGTGTCGCAGCCCCGAATAACTGCGTCTACGAGCGTGCGAACACGTCGTATCAAAACAGCGAGAACTACCCCGTCGGCGCTTCAGTACTCAAGACCAAGCTCGATCTGCCGTCCGGCAACAATTGCTCTAGCGCTGAAATTCTCCCTATGACGGACAACAAGAGCCTCTTGAAATCAACCGTCGACAACTACTGGACCAACGGTTCCACGGCCGGGCATCTGGGCACGGCATTCGCATGGTACTTGCTTTCACCGCAGTGGGCGACGATCTGGCCAAGTGCCAGCCAGCCGGCTGCCTACAACAGCGGCCAGACTCAAAAAATCGCGATCCTCATGACGGACGGTGAATACAACACCGTCGGCGGTATCCATGCGGGCTCGAACGTCGGTCCTTCACAGGATTTCGCCAAGAACACATGTTCAGCCATGAAATCTGCCGGCATCACGGTCTATACGGTCGGCTTCCAGTTGACCCAGTCGAATGCAACTCAGACCTTGCAAAACTGCGCATCAAGCATCTCGAAGTTCTATCCGGCCGAAAATGGGGCGGCACTTCGCGCGGCGTTCCGCTCCATCGCACAGGATATCGCGACCCTGAGACTGACCGAGTAGCACCATTTGCGCCACATAGTTGCTCGGTTCGCACGGGAGGCTTTGGCCTCCCGTTTCTGTGTGCGCTAATCCAAGAGATCGATTCGCGTGCTTCGTGGCACGGCCGGGCAAGAACTTCGCGCAACTCTTAGTCGGCGCGGTTGCCGTCGGACCATTACTCCGTCTAGATTTCTGAGATGGCCCCGGGGGATGGGCATCGAGGGGGTGGGATGCGTCTGCTTATTAAGAGGCTGCTGCTGGCCGGACTTGTAATCGGTCTGCTGACGGCGATTTTCAGGCATGGTCTCATACCGGCACGATGGACACCGCTGCCACGCCTCGATCTGGCGAACCCGATGCCGCTGGTAGTCGACTGGCAACTAGCCGAACTGCGCTACGACCGCCGGCTATGCCGTGAAATGCTGCAATCGACGCGCATCCTTAAGGCGCGCCCGATCAAGGACCGCCCGCTCGTCAAGGGCTGCGGGTGGACTAATGCAGTAAGTATCAGCAAGATGAGTGGCGCCAGGCTTCGGGTTGGGCGCTTGTCCTGCCAGGCGGCGGCTGCGACCGCGTTATGGGTGGCCAATGTGGTCCAACCCGCGTCTGAGCGCATCTTCGGCGAGCGTGTCTCCAGGATTACCAATTACGGTACATATTCCTGCCGCAACATCATCGGCAACGCGCTCTGGCGCGACCGGCGCAGCGAACATGCAACCGCCAATGCCATCGACATCTCTGCCTTCCGATTGCGAAGCGGCCGCCGGATTTCAGTGCTGAAGGATTGGTCGGGCGGCGGCCGGAAGGCCGAGTTCCTGCGTGCGATACACGATGGCGCATGCACATATTTTCGCGTTGCCCTCAGTCCCAGGTTCAACGCCGCACACAAGGACCATTTCCATTTCGATCGCGGGTGGCTTTGGCGCTGTTACTAGCTTCGCGCTTCCTTCGAGCTGCAGGAGGGCTGGATCATGAAACCGTTTCGTTGGTCGATCGCAAAGCGTGAGCAGCTTGGCTCTCTGATCGATGGCATCGAAGCACCGAGCCTTTCGCGTGATGGCTTTATCGACGAATTGCGAAGGGCGGCGGCCCGCGTGATCGCCTTCGCTGACGATGCCGACCTGGCATTCATCGGCAGGACGCCCGAAAACTTCTTCGATTATCTGAGCGGTTCGTTTGCCGGTATCGCTGATGCGCCCCAGCTACATCTGGTCCACTTTTCTTTGCGCTCTGCAGGTGATGGTGGCGTTCATGCGATTGCTCCGGAGAGGCTCTCCGCTTTCTTTGACTATCTCGCGGCCGAAGGCGTCGATCCTGCATCGATCGCGGCTGGCGGGCGCCCTCTGGCACTGGTTGATTTCGTAGCCCGCGGCGGCACATTCGCTAATTTAGTGGCCCTGCTCAAATTGCACGCACAGCGCGACCGCGTGGACTGGAACGCAGTTCAGCGCCGCCTGCGGCTGATTGGATTGACCCTTGAAAAGCACACCAGTCCAAATACTTGGCGCTGGCACCAGCACCAGGATTGGCTCAATGTCATACCTGATGCCCGCGTCAAGAACGTCTCGGTGCCGGCGCATATCATCTGGCATCTGGCGAACGATCAGCAGAAGGTCACACAGCCACACCATCCGGGACGCTGGGACCGGGAAGGTATATCTGGTCCGGGCGGAGCTGGAGCAGTTGAGCGCCAAGCCCTGGCGTTCGCCGCCAAGCTCTATGACCGGGCCACCACGTGCGTCGAACGCGCGCGGCTGGCAGCCGAAATCACCGCACTGCCCGAGATGCGCCAAGCGGCAACGCGGCGGCTGGTGCTCAGGTTGAGGGGATGATGGGCGGTCGGCTGTTCAAAGACTAGCCCGAAGGTATGATAAAGTAGCCGCGGCTCTTTCTGTCGACATACGCCGCCAAATGCCCTATATGTGTGGTTCCGCTCCAGACGATCTGGAACAGGCCGGCTTGCTATGCGCTACGGCGCGGAAGCGGCATGCGTGCGACGTCTGTCGAGCAATGTAACCCTCTTCGCGACAACGAAGACCTTTTTTCTCCTGCTGAGCGGCTGGCCGAGAGGCTGTCAAGCGATTGGGAAGGCCCTTGGCCTGATCTCGTGAGCGGTAAAGGCAGGATCGGACCGACGTCCGATACAACCGAAAGACACCTAGTGAACAATTTTTCCGAATTCGGGCTCGCGGGCCCGGTCCTTAAGGCGCTCGCCGATACCGGCTACGACGCGCCGACACCGATTCAGGTGGAGGCGCTGCCACCGGTCATGAACGGCCACGACCTGCTCGGCATCGCGCAGACCGGAACCGGCAAGACCGCGGCGTTCGCCCTGCCGATCCTGCATCGCCTGGCAACCGACAATCAGACGCGCCGGCCAAAGAGCTGCCGCGTCCTCGTGCTCTCGCCGACACGCGAGCTAGCTTCGCAGATCGCCGACAGCTTCAGGACCTACGCGAAACACATGCGCATATCGATCACGACCGTGTTCGGTGGTGTTGGCTATGGCGGCCAGACGCGCGCTCTCGCCCGTGGCGTCGATGTGTTGGTGGCAACACCGGGGCGTCTGGAAGACCATCTGAAATCCGGCAACGTGCGGCTTGGGACAACCGAAGTGCTGGTGTTGGATGAAGCCGACCACATGCTCGACCTCGGCTTCGTGAAGCCGGTCCGCAATATCGTGTCCCACCTGCCGAAAACGCGTCAGACTCTGCTGTTCTCGGCGACGATGCCGAAACCCATTGCGGAACTCGCGAAAGAGTTCCTGCACAATCCCGAACGCGTGTCGGTCGCGCCCGTGTCGTCGACGGCGGAGCGTGTCAGTCAGCGCGTGCTGCATGTCGATGGCGGCGAAAAGCGTGCCCGCGTCGTGCAACTGATCCGCGACGAAGGCATGACCCGGACGCTGGTCTTCACGCGCACCAAGCGCGGCGCCGACCGCGTTACTAAGTATCTCGAAGGCGAGGGCATTGATGCCGCCGCCATTCACGGCAACAAGAGCCAGGGTCAGCGCGAGCGCGCCTTGTCGGCCTTCAAATCTTCGAAGATCGCGGTGCTGGTCGCGACCGATATCGCGGCGCGCGGGATCGACGTGGATGATGTTACGCACGTGATCAACTACGAGTTGCCCGAAGTGGCGGAAGTTTATGTTCACCGCATCGGGCGCACCGCGCGTGCCGGCGCCGAAGGCAGCGCTGTGTCACTGTGCGATGGCTCGGAGGTTGGTTTGTTGCGTGGCATCGAACGTCTGATCCGCCAGAAGATCCCATCAGACTGGAACCCTGCCAGCGATGATCTCAGTGCAGAGTTCGCGCCGCGGCCAAAGCGAAATCAGAAGCGGCGTGCACAGCCTGATCGCGCCGGACGGGCGCCTAAAAAGGCGAATGATTCGCCGGCCAGGGCCGAGTCTGCTGCGGGCAGCCGACGCCGCAACAAGCCGAAGCCGGAAGTCGCCATTGCTGGCGATGGCAGGTCACGCCCGGCCACGGCCGAAGGCAACGCGAACGCGGCGACTGCCAAGCGCGCGCGCAAGCCGGATGGCAGGAAGGCACGACAGGCCGAGCGCGCAGGCGCAGAGGCGGACGCGGCCACCGGCCGGAAGCAAGCTGCGGCCCCCAAGAAGAACAACAACGGCTGGAAAGCCAAGGGGCGCAAACCGGGCGGTAGCAGTAATGGTAGCGAACCGCGCCGCAAGACGGCACATCGCAAAGGCGACGCCAACGGCAACGGGCCACGTCGCCGGGCCTCATCGGCACCCCATGCCGTCGCCGGCTGAAAGCCCGCGTCGGCATCGGATAAAGCGCTTGTCCCGTTCGTTCAGATGCTGAGGTCGAGCAGGTTATAATCGTGCATCGAGGTCTTGGCGGTCTCGTCCCATTTGTGGGACGTGCCCGCTTCCGCGAACGGCTTGTAGGTGAACGCTTTCTGGTCGGGAAAGCGCTGGCGGCGCGCGTCGATTGCGTAGCCGATAACGCGTGAGCGCTCGTCGATCCGGGCCTGATCGAAAACGGCAGGGGCTGCGTGCAGCCCCCCACCATAGACCCCAAGCACCGACTTTCTCCGATGGAATCCGTAATTGATGGTGACGCGCCAATCAGGACTATTATTGGCGAACGAACCATGCACCGCCTGCCGGTTCGTGATTGCGACGTCACCCGCATTGGCAATGATCGGCACGGCGTCCGGTAGACGCTCGGTACCGGCTTCTTCGACCATCGCCTTGATGTCGACCTTACCGCGCTTGTGGCTTCCTGGCAGAACCCAGACGCCATTGGCGGCGGTGCAACCATAAAGCTGCAGCATAGTGTTATAGCCGTGTATGCCCTGGTCCCAGTCAGCGCTGTCCCAGTGGGTCACGCCGTCCTGGTGCCAGGCGACGGCGGCGCCAAGACCAGGCTCCTTGATAAAGAGGGCCTCATTGAAGGGCACGAAATCGTCACCGTTGATCGAGGCTGCGATAGACAGGATATCCGGATGAGCGTAGGTCCTGAGGCAGGCGTCCGAGAATTGCAGCGGGCCGAGCATCAGGTAGACGACATCCGCCGGCGCATCCGCCGCCGCCTCTGGCTCGAGCAGTTTGACGGGGTGCCGGCCATTGGCTTCTTCTGTTCCGCCAAACGGATCACCGAGCGGCTTTGACCAAAACAGCGTCGGCGCCTTGCAATCGGCGCCAAGCGCCGGCCGGCCCTGGGCGTCGATGGTCGCTCCTTTCTCCTTCGGCAACCGGGTCAGGATCTCTTTGATGTCAGCCTCGATCTCGGTCAGTTCTTCGCGGCCGACCACCCCTTCAAAGACATAAAAGCCGGTCCGCCAGTAGGCATCCAGAATATCACGATGGAGTTTGCCGTCCGGCCCATAGCGGACAGGGCCGCGGTTGCCGAGCGCCATGGCGCGAGCTTCACCGTCGCTTAGATAAGCGTCCATTTCGGTTTGGTCCGGCCGGAAGCCATAAGGGTTCGCGCGCGGCCCGGAAGGGGTTTGCGTCGTTTGCTCGTTGGTTGGCATTGTCGAAAACCTCCGTAGAGCGGGTTTCGGGTGTCATTTTCGCGTAGCGCTCATGCTAAACTGAGCCTGACTTCGCCGCCAACACCCTTGGGGTTAGTCATCAGCCATGGCATTGGCCAATGATCGCCCGAACGACGCAAAAAAACCGGCGCCGTGTACGCCGGTTTCTCATTTAACGCGCCCCGGTTGCCTCGTGGCACCGTCAATGTCGTTCGTGCGTTGGATCTTAGCCCGCTTGGTTTTGCCGCTTATCGATAAGGTCTTCGACGACGGCCGGTTCGGCCAGCGTCGACGTGTCGCCGAGGTTGGAGAAATCATCCTCTGCGATCTTGCGCAGGATGCGCCGCATGATCTTTCCCGAGCGCGTCTTGGGCAGGCCGGGAGCCCACTGGATGAGGTCAGGTGAAGCTATGGGCCCGATCTCGTGGCGAACGTGATCACGCAATTCTTTCTTAAGTTCGTCTGTGCCCTCTTCGCCAGCCATGAGTGTCACATAGCAGTATATGCCCTGGCCCTTGAGGTCGTGCGGGTAGCCGACGACCGCGGCTTCGGCGACTTTGTCATGCGCGACAAGTGCGGACTCGACTTCCGCCGTGCCCATGCGGTGTCCTGACACGTTGATGACGTCGTCGACACGACCCGTGATCCAGTAGTAGCCATCTTCGTCGCGCCGGCAGCCATCGCCTGTGAAATAGTTGCCGGGGTAGGTCGAGAAGTAAGTCT
>CAZWCL010000215.1:0-6473 GCA_964632265.1 uncultured Hyphomicrobiaceae bacterium
GGTCTGCACCGACCAGCCGTCGTCTTTCTGCGGCAAGCGCGAAGCGCTCAGGTTTCTGCGTCACGCGCGCAGCGCTTGGACGCTGCGCCTTGGCTTAACTCATCTCGTCCCGGTGAACATTTTTCGCGGCCATCCGTTGTGCAAGGAGGCAACGGATTGGGCGAGGTATGACGAGGAAAGATAAATCGGTCGTGCTTATTACGGGAGCTGCCGGCAATATCGGTAGCCAGCTCACGGAGAAGCTGTCCGACAAATATCAGGTCATCGGGCTTGATCTGCCGGCCGCGGCGGAGGATCGGCAAAATATCATCGGTTGTGACATCACCGATGAACCGTCGATGCGATCCGCTATCGACGAAGCGCGCAGCAAAGCGGGCGACCGGCCGATCGCGTCAGTGATCCACCTCGCCGCGTTCTTCGATTTTAGCGGCAAGGAGCGGCCGCAGTACAAGGCCGTGAATGAAGAGGGCACGGCCAATCTTCTGAGTGCACTGGAATCGGTCGACATCGAGCAATTCGTCTACTCAGGCACGATGCTCGTTCATGAAGCTGGTAAGCCGGGCGAGCGCATTTCGGAAGAGACACCGCTTGCGCCGGCTTGGGCCTATCCGCAATCGAAGGCGCGCACCGAAGAGATCATTCGCGAGAATGCTGGCGAAATCCGAACCGTTTTCCTGCATCTCGCCGGCCTCTACGACGACAAGACAGCCGTTCCGACACTCAGCCACCAGATTGCGCGCATCTACGAGCGGAACTTCAAAAGCCATGTCTTTGCTGGCGATACACTGGCCGGTCAGGCGTTTATCCACGTCGAGGATATGCTGGAGGTGTTCAGGCGGGTCGTCGACCGGCGTGATAAGATCGCATCGGGTGAGGTTATACTCGCCGGTGAACCGGACGCGATGAGCTATCAGGCGCTGCAAGACCGCATCGGCAGGTTAATCCACGGCGAAGACGAATGGACGACGCTGGTTCTACCCAGTCACCTCGCCAAGCTCGGCGCCAAGCTGGAAACGGAAGCGGAACCGGCTATTCCGGACGCGTTTGACCAAGGCGAAAAACCGTTCATTCGCCCGTTCATGATCGATATGGCTTCGGATCACTATGCGCTTGATATCGGGAAAGCGAAGCGCCTGTTGGATTGGACGCCGCGTCACAATATCGATAACGATCTGCCGAAACTGATCGCCACGCTTAAAGCCGATCCCAATGGTTGGTATGCGGCCAACGGCATCACGCCGCCGCCCTGGCTTGAGGCTGCCAACCACCGGGTAAGCGATCCGGAAAAGCTCAGGGCGCGCCATGAGGCCGAATATCGCGAGCTTCACCGGGCAAATATCTGGGGTGCGTGGGCGAACGCCGGGCTCGGTCTTTGGCTGATCACATCGCCACCGCTGCTCGGCTACCAAGCGACTGGAATGGCCATCAGCGATATCGCCGCCGGACTAGCCCTCTTCGCGTTCGGCCTTCTTTCACTGTCGTGGAAGATGCCATGGGCCCGCTTCGGCGCGGCAGCGGTTGGCTGCTGGGTCATGTTCGCGCCATTGGCATTGTGGACCTCGAACGGCGCGGCCTATCTTAACGCGACGATCATCGGCATGCTGGCGATCGCCTTCTCGCTCTGCCTCAGACCCGCCCCCGGTGTTTCGCCCGTCGCTGCGCAGACCGGCCCGACCATCCCCAAGGGCTGGGATTATTCGCCCTCCGACTGGTTTCAGCGACTGCCCGTCATCATTCTCGCCGTCGTCGGCCTCATCGTTGCCCGCTACCTCACAGCATATCAACTCGAGGCGATAGATCATGTTTGGGAACCGTTTTTTCCCGGTACGCTCGCCGACAAAAACGGTACCGAGCAAATCATCACCTCTTCTGTTTCGAAAGCCTGGCCCGTGCCGGATGCGGGCGTCGGGGCACTTACATATGCGCTTGAAATCCTCGTCGGCGTAATCGGATCTTCGCGGCGCTGGCGCACGATGCCCTGGCTTGTCGTCGTGTTCGGCATCATGATCGTGCCACTCGGTGCGATTTCGATCTTCTTCATCGTCATCCAGCCAATCGTCATTGGCACGTATTCGACGCTGGCGCTGATCGCGGCCGCGGCAATGGTTTGGCAAATCCCCTATTCACTCGACGAACTCGTCGCAACGGGACAGTTCCTCTACCGGCGCCACAAAGCGGGCCAGCCATGGCTTCGCGTTTTTTTTACCGGTGATACGGATGAGGGGCCCGACAAGCGACGGATCGATGACTTCGAGCGTGCGCCGCGGGTGATCATGAAAGACATGGTGACCGGCGGCATGACCTTTCCGTGGACGTTGATCGCCTCTATTGCGATTGGGGTCATTCTCATGCTTTCACCCATCGTCTTTGGCTGGGGCGATAACGGGTATGCGGCGAGCAATCACATCATCGGCGCCCTCGTTATCACTGTCTCGATTGCCGTGCTGGCGCCGGTCGTTCGGCTTGGACGGTTCTTGAACCTCATCATGGGTGTTGTGCTGTTGTTTGCGCCGCTGGTCGCCGGTAGCGGTGTTCCAGCACTCATCTTCTCGGTGGTCTGCGGACTCGCGCTTATTGGGCTCAGCATCCCGCGCGGTACGGTGCGCAGCAGCTACGGTTCATGGGACCGGTACGTTCATTAGAGTGTCATGGTGGTCATTGCAGACTTACCGTTCTGGGTCGTCACGGCGCTTTTTATCGCCTCGGCCATCGCTGTGTGGCTGGCCGGCACACGCCTCTCCCGCTACGCCGACGGCATCGCCCGGGAATTCGGTCTTGGGCATGCCTTGCTCGGCGTCGTCCTGCTGGGTGGCGTGACGTCGCTACCGGAAATCGCGGTCGCCGGTACAGCGGCATTCGGTGGCAATGCGGCGCTGGCGGTCAACAATCTTCTCGGTGGCTTTGCGATGCAGGTCACGGTGCTGGCAATCGCCGATGTCGCTGTGCGCCGCAGCGCGCTCACGACGGCTGTGCCGGACCCGATTGTCCTAATGCAGGGCGTGCTTGGCATTATTCTCGTCACGACAACGTGCGCGGCTATCGGGATTGGTGATGTCGCCTTTGCCGGGGCCGGCCTTTGGACGTGGGCCATTGCCGCCATGTTCGTCTATTCGGTGCGCCTGCTGACACGCGCCGAAAGCAAACCCGCTTGGAAGATCATCGGCGAGCCGCCCTCGCCGGAGATAGCTGCGTCGGATCCAAAGCGCGAGCTGAGCCGCGCCAGGCTCATCCTTCTGACCATAGTGGCGGCTGGGTTCATTCTTGCAATGGGCTACGTCTTGTCGACCAGCGGTGAGGCGCTGGCTGACCGCACCGGCCTCGGTGACAGCTTTTTCGGCGCCGTCTTCGTTGCCATTTCGACGTCGCTACCGGAAATCAGTACGGTTCTCGCGGCTGTCAAACTCGGCCGACACGTGATGGCGGCATCCGACATCTTCGGTACGAACCTGTTCGATATCGGTGTCATTTTCCTGGTCGACCTCTTCTATCCCGGCGGCGCGGTGGTAAACGAGGTCGGCATGTTCTCGATAGTGGCAGGACTTATAGGCATTGCGGTCACGGCAATCTATATGGTCGGTCTGCTTGAACGGCGCGATCCTGCATTTGCTGGCATCGGTTTCGATTCGCTGGCTGTGGTTGCAGTTTATCTCGGAGGCATTGCGGCCCTGTACTCGCTCGGCTAATGCGCTCTTCATTTGGACTTGTGAAGGCACACAGCCTCGCGAGCCGTCACGATCCGGGGCAAGAGACGCCGGCGGAAGTGCTTCGTGGCTTCCTTTACTTCTTCCAACAGTAAGTTAAATTCATAGTCAAAATCAAAACGCTCACAAATTCGACTAGGTTGGAAACGGCTCTGTGCAAACTTATGATTACGTGATCATCGGCGCTGGCTCAGCCGGCTGCATTCTTGCAACCCGCCTCACGGAGGACCCTAACGTCAGCGTTTGCCTGCTCGAAGCCGGCGGGCGCGACACCAATCCCTATATCCATGTTCCAGCCGGCTTCATCAAGACCTTCTACGACCCGTCGGTGAACTGGAATTATTCGATGGAACCAGGGGATTGGACGGGCGGGCGCCGTATTCATGCACCACGGGGAAAAACGCTTGGCGGGTCATCTGCGATTAATGGGCATGTCTACAATCGCGGGCAACGATTTGACTTCGACACTTGGGCCCAGTTCGGCAATCATGGCTGGGGCTACGCCGATGTGCTGCCCTATTTCCGGCGCACCGAGCGGCGCGGCGGTGAGGTCAATTCCACATTCCGCGGCAGCGAAGGCGCGGTTGACGTCACTGATCTCGGCTGGACGCATCCGCTGTGCGATGCGTTCATCGAGGGGGCCGCCCAACACGGCATACCAAGAAACCCAGACTATAACGGCGCGCGCCAGGAAGGCGTCACCTACACGCAGCGAACAGTCAAGAACGGCCGGCGCGTATCAACCGCCACGTCCTATCTGAAATCGGCGATGAAGCGACCGAACCTCCATGTGATGACGCGCGCCCATTCCACCGGCCTCATCATGGAGGGTAAGCGCGTCACCGGTGTCAAATATCTCAAGGGCGGGCGAGACGGGACTTCGAGCGAGGCTTACGCGGGACGTGAGGTCATTTTGTCGAGCGGCACTTACAATTCGCCGCTGCTGCTTCAGCTCTCCGGCATCGGACCGCCTGATCTTTTGCGCGAGCATGGCATTGAGATGCGCCATGAGCTCAAGGGCGTGGGGGAGAACCTGCGCGATCACTATGCGCCGCGGTTCGCCGCGCGCGTGAAAAACGCTACGACCATCAACGAGATGACACGCGGCGGCCGCCTCGTGAAAGAGGCGATCAAATACATGTTCACCCGCAAGGGTGTGCTGGCGCTCAGTCCGACGCTCGTCTATGTCTTCTGGCACTCTGGCGAAACCGCCGAGACCTCCGACATCCAGATGACTTTCACGCCGGCGAGCTATGAAGAAGGCGTTCAAGGCCAGCTCGAGCGCCAACCCGGCATGACGGTCGCCTCGTGGCAGCAGCGCCCCGAAAGCAAGGGGCACGTTCGTTTGCGTTCAACCGACCCCTTCGACATGCCAATTATTCAGCCGAACTATCTTGCCGAAGAGCTTGACCGGCGCGTTTTGCTCGGTGCCATGAAGCTGGCGCGTAAACTGATGCACTCCGAGCCTCTGAAGCCCTATTTCGATCATGAGGCATTCCCTGGGCCCGATGTCCAAACCGACGATGAGCTGCTCGACGCGGCGAAGCAAAGGGGTACCACAACGTTTCATCCCATGGGGACGTGCAAAATGGGGCCATCGAGCGATCCTCTGGCTGTAGTCGGCGATGACCTAAAGGTGCATGGCCTCGAAGGTCTGCGCGTCATCGACGCCTCGATCATGCCGACCATGCTATCTGCGAACCTCAACGCTGCAACGATGATGATCGCAGAAAAAGGCTCCGACATGATCCGCGGAAAGCAAGCTTTAGAGGCGGTGCAATTGGCCGATTAGTGGCTTGGGGAAACCGGCCGGCGGGCTGCCGTTTCAGCGCCCGCCGAACAGTGAGGAAGCAAGGGACTTCTTCGAAGCCGGTTTCTGGGGCTCTTGCGGCGGTGCAGCCCGTTTCGGGGCCTTGTTGTTGGCTGTCTGAATCTGGCCGCAGAAGCGGACGCCGCAACGTCGGCCTGCCACCCACATAACTTCACAGTCCATCCAGGTGCGCTCCTTGGCATAATTGAGCGTCAGCGTGAAGCGGTCTCCGATGTTGATTTCGTTGAAGCGGTCGTTGAAGCGGTCCTCGACGACTTCGAGTTTGGCGCCGGATGATGAACGATCAAGCATCGTGCACGACAAAGCCGTGCTCATCCCTTCCTGCCAAAGACTTGCCAGCTTGCGCGCCGACATCCGCTTGGCGCGACGGCTGTCCTTTGCACGCTCTTTGGTAGCCGTCGCCCGGGCGATCCGGCTTTGGATGATCTTCTCCGCGCGGGATGGCAACGCAATTCGTTCCACTGCGGTATCGTTACTCGTGACTGTTGCGCGGCGGCGCGGCTGGCGTTTGGCTGGTGATCCGCCGGGCGGCGTCTTGATGCCCAGTTCGGCATCGGGTGCGGTGTTCGTGTCCGCGGTCGAGCCCTTGAACATGGTATCCATTTTTCGTTTCGCGTCGGTGCCCAGACGCTTTGCGAATGTCGCGGTCAGGCTTTCCGCAACGTTCTTGGCATGATTTTCCCCACGATCCTGAGCGGCGCCTGCCTTCTCGCGTTCCCCTTCGTCTTCGACCAATGGCGGTGTCTGCTCAGGGCCTGGTTTGCTTTCGCGAGCCTCTGGAAAGGTGGTTCTGCTCTCGAGTTCCGGCGCCGTGCGGTCTTGGTCGGTGGCCGCCATATCCGACACGGTGTGGAAGGGCTGACCGCTCGGCCCGGTCGAGTTCGGTAATGCCTCATCGGCGGCAGAGTACTCTTTGCGGCGAGCAGTCGACGTATCACCTG
>CAZWCL010000216.1:0-6464 GCA_964632265.1 uncultured Hyphomicrobiaceae bacterium
GGATGTGGAGCAAACCGGCTTCGACAAGATGAAGGTCTGGGCTGCGAAAACCGGTGCCGCCGTCGAAGTCAACGGGCCAAACACGCCGGCCTGACCGGTTCGACTAGATTTTCGCGTCGACACGCAACAGAGCAACTTCGCCGCCCTTAGCGGCAAACCTCATCATGCACAGGAGACACCCAGATGGGCTGGACCGGCAAAATTCTCCGCATCAACCTGACCGACGGCACCTCGAAATCAGAGCCGCTCAACATGGAATGGGCGGACAAATATCTTGGGCAACGCGGGCTCGCGTCGAAATATCTTTCCGAAGAGATGGACGCAAAGGCAGATCCGCTCGGCCCGGAAAACAAGATCATTTTCGCAACAGGTCCGCTGACGGGCACGTGTGCGTCGACCGGCGGGCGGTATTCGGTGATCACGAAAGGACCGCTGACCGGCGCCATCGCGTGCTCGAACTCCGGCGGCTACTGGGGGGCTGAACTCAAGTTCGCCGGCTGGGACATGGTGATCGTCGAAGGCAAATCGCCAAAGCCTGTCTATTTGACGATCTTCGATGACGACGTGCAAATACGAGATGCGAATGACATCTGGGGCAAGTCCGTCTGGGAAGCCGACAAGTGGATCAAGTCCACGCATCAGGATCCAATGATGCATGTCGCGGCGATCGGCGTATCGGGCGAAAATCATGTGCTTTACGCATGCATCGTCAACGATCTGCACCGGGCGGCGGGACGGTCCGGCGTTGGCGCGGTGCTCGGTTCGAAGAACGTGAAAGCGATCGGCGTGCGCGGCACCGGCGGGGTGGCCGTGAACGACTTCAAGGCGTTCATGAAGGCGACCAATGATGGCAAGAAGGTGCTGAAAGAAAACGCGGTAACGGGCGAGGGTCTGCCGACGTTCGGGACGCAGGTGCTGATGAACGTAATCAACGAATCAGGTGCCCTGCCAACGCGCAACAGCCGAGACGTTCAGTTCGACGGTGCGAAGGATATCTCGGCGGAGGCGATGGCGGAGCCGCGCAAATCCGACGGGCAGCCGAACCTGCTCACCAACCAAGCGTGTTTCGGATGCACGATCGCCTGTGGTCGTATCTCGAAGATCGACGAAAAGCACTACACGGTACAGAACAAGCCGGAGTATTGGCATGCTTCAGGCGGACTTGAATACGAAGCGGCCTGGGCGCTTGGGGCTGCGACCGGTGTCAACGATCTCGAAGCGCTGACTTATACGAACTTTGTCTGCAATGAGCAGGGCCTCGATCCGATCTCGTTCGGCGCGACGGTCGGCGCTGCGATGGAACTATACGAAACCGGCATCATCAACAGCGAGACAACTGGCGGGCTGGAGCTCAAGTTCGGCTCGACGGAAGCCCTGACAAAAGCGATCGAGCTGACCGGCAAGGCCCAAGGGTTCGGCAAGGAACTCGGGCAGGGCTCCGCGCGACTGACGGCGAAGTACGGTAAGCCGGAACTCGCCATGACGGTCAAAGGCCAGGAGTTTCCCGCTTACGATCCACGCGGCGTCCAAGGCATGGGACTAACTTACGCGACGTCCAACCGCGGTGCCTGCCATCTGAGATCCTACACGGTGTCGTCGGAGATCATGGGTATTCCGGAGAAAACGGACCCGCTGGTGACCGACGGCAAGGCCGCACTCGTCAAGGCGTTCCAGGATGCGACCTCTGCGGTGGACTCGTCAGGGCTCTGCGTCTTCACGACGTTCGCCTGGACGCTGGATGATATCGCGCCGCAGGTCGATGCCGCACTGCCGGGCAACTGGTCGACGGATAAGCTGCTCGAAGTTGGGGAGCGTATCTGGAACCTCGAACGGCAGTTCAACAATCGTGCAGGTTTCACTGCCGCTGATGACAAGCTGCCCGAACGCCTGGTCAAGGACGCGGCGAAAACGGGCCCGGCCAAGGGCCTGGTGAACGGTCTGGATAAGATGCTGCCGGAATACTATGAGCTCAGAGGCTGGACGTCTGACGGCGTGCCGACCAATGAGACGCTCGACCGGTTGGTGGTTTGAGGCGAGGCGGGAGACGTTTGCGCTCACGGGCGTAGCGGTGAGAAAAGCTGGCCTGCGCCTCAGCGGGCGCGGCGCCAAAGACCGGGTCGCCTGCGCTCGGGTTGTTGGCGCTGACGGGCCCCGTCCGCGCGGGGCGGGCGCGGCTGGGTTGGGCGGCGTACCAGGGCGGTTGGCGGGGCGGTTGACAGGCTTCGCCAAGGTTCTCCCGATGCGGTCAAGAAGGTTGTCCTCGCCTAACCAGAACTGGCGTAACCTAATCATATCTAGGTAAACCTAGGTATATCTACCTAAATCTAACTATGTCTAGGCGTCAAATGTTAGTTATTGATAGTTCCTGGTAGAAATGGTTAGCTGCCCGCATGGATCCAGTCCGCAACCCATTCGCGCCCGGCGCCGGCTCACGGCCTCCTGAACTCGCTGGCCGCGGCCACCTTCTGGAGCGGGCCGAAATCGCCATCCAGCGCGTTGTTCAGGGACGTCACGACAAGTCGCAAATCCTGCTGGGTCTCAGGGGTACGGGCAAGACCGTGCTGCTGAATACGATCGAAGAGCTTGCAGAAAAGCACCGCCACACCACGTCGTTCATCGAAGCGCCTGAAGATCAGCGTCTGGTCGAGTTGCTTTATCCACGCATCCACCGGACGTTGCGCAAACTGTCGACGGTCGAACGTGCAAAGGCGTCAGCGCATGCTGCGTGGCAGGCCCTCAAATCGATCACGAAGACCTTCGCCATCAAAGTCGGCGACGTTACGATTTCGGTCGACCCTGAGCCGGGCGTCGCCGATAGCGGCAATCTGGAATTCGATCTCGTCGACCTGTTTGTCCGTGTCGGCGAGACGGCACAAGCCGCGGGTGGGGCCTGGACACTGCTGATCGACGAAATCCAGTATCTCGAGCAGGCCGAGCTTTCGGCACTCATCGTCGCCATTCACCGGATCAATCAAAAACGGCTGCCCGTCCTGCTGTTTGGCGCCGGACTGCCGCAAGTTGCCGCTCTATCGGGTGACGCGAAATCTTATGCCGAGCGGCTGTTCGATTTTCCCGCCATCGGCCCGTTGTCGCCGGACCATGCCGCCGATGCCATTCGCCAGCCGATCGAGGATGAGAACGAAAAGATATCCAAAGTGGCGCTGGCGCTCATCGTCAAGCGCACGGATGGATATCCATACTTCCTGCAGGAGTGGGGCTATCAGACCTGGAATGCAGCTACTCGGTCGCCGTTTTCCAAAGCCGATGTCGAAACCGCGTCACCGGCGGTGCTCACGCGCCTCGACGACGGGTTCTTCCGGGTCCGTTTCGACCGCCTAACGCCAAAAGAGCGAGAATACGTATTCGGGATGGCCGCCCTCGGTGTCGGACCGTACCGTTCGGCGGACGTCGCCGAGCGCTTGAACGAGAGCACAAAGGCGCTTGGCCCGCGCCGCGCGAAGATCATTGCCAAGGGCATGATCTATAGTCCCGCTCACGGCGACATTGCGTTCACCGTGCCGATGTTTGAAGATTTCCTTTCGCGGACGTTTCCTGAAGACGTGGCCGCGTTCAGTGGAGGTGCCGCATGAGCAGCCAGCATCACGTGATTATCGGAACGGGACCCGCAGGGGTCACAGCCGCAGAGACGATACGGAAGCAGTCGCCTGAAGCGAAGATCACCATGATCGGCGGTGAAGGTGAGGCGCCCTATTCACGGATGGCGATCCCCTACCTGCTCGAGGGCCAAATTGGCGAAGGCGGGACCTTTCTCCGGCAGGATGCCGGGCACTTCGAGACGTGCCGCATCGATGTTGTGCAGGGTCCGGTGAGTGGGGTCGACACATCAGCAAAGCAGGTGTCGCTGGAAAGCGGCGATGCGATTGCCTACGACAAGCTTCTGATCGCGACTGGGGCCAGCCCGGTAAGGCCGCCGATCGTGGGGCTTGATCAACCCGGCGTCCACACCTGCTGGACGCTCGAGGATGCGCGGCGGATCGTGGAACTTGCGACGAAGGGCGCACCAGTGGTGCTCGTCGGCGCCGGATTCATCGGCAGTATCATTCTCGAAGCGCTGGCGAAGGGTGGTGTCGCGCTCACCGTCGTCGAGATGGGCGACCGCATGGTGCCTCGCATGCTGGATGAGACGGCCGGCAACATGCTGAAGCGCTGGTGTGAGAAAGAAGGCGTGCGGGTCGTCACCGGCACAACGGTCGACGCGATCGTTTCGGGGCGCACGGATGGAAGCGGGGCCGACAATCCAGATGGCGGTGCCCGCTTCACCGTCCAGCTTGGCAATGGTGATCACGTCCCAGCCGAACTCGTCGTGATAGCGGCAGGCGTGAGGTCGAACATCAGCTTTCTCGAAGGAAGCGGTATCGCGGTGGGCGACGGCGTGACGGTCGACGAATACCTCGCGACAAGCGCGCCCGATGTCTATGCGGCCGGTGACGTCGCCGAGGGACGGGACCTTTCGACGGGCGCCTACGATATGCTCGCGATTCAACCGGTGGCCGTCGAGCATGGCTTCATTGCTGCGATGAACATGGCGGGTCAACCGACACCTCACCGCGGCTCACTGAACATGAACGTTCTCGATACGCTCGGGCTGATCTCGTCGTCATTCGGCCAGTGGCAGGGAGTCGATGGCGAGGATAGCGCTGCGCGCGTGGACGAAGATGCATACCGCTATATCAAGCTCGCGTTCGCCGGTGACAAACTGGTCGGCGCGCAGTGCGTCGGAATGACAGAACATATCGGGATGCTGCGGGGGCTTATCCAGACGGGGCTTTCGCTCGGGCCATGGAAGGCACGTCTCATGGAGGCGCCGGAGCGATTACCGGAAGCCTATGTTGCAACGGCACAGGCCATACCGAACTTCGGGCCATCGGGTCCGAAAATCGCACTGCCGGTATGAGGCGGCGCGCATGAAGGTGACAATGAAACTCTACGCGTCGCTCGGGCGGTATCTGCCGGAGGGCGCGAAATATAACGAGGTGGTGCTTGATGTTGGCCGGCACACGACGATCCTCGAACTGCTGGACGCCCACAATGTGCCGCGCGAAGCCTGCCATCTCGTTCTGCTCAATGGCGTGTTCCAGCCTCCAGCGACGCGCAGCGAGACACGGTTAAATGAGGGAGACGCGGTGGCTGTCTGGCCACCGGTTGCAGGTGGATGAGCCATGCCGGACAATATGCCTGCACCGCGGCACGTCGAAAAGACGATGTCCATCACGCCACACGAATTCGAAGCAGGCATGGTCCGGCTCGACGCGACCGCTGCATCGCGCAGGCAAAGCACGGGAGGCGTCACAACCTATCTCGTGACGCCGGAAAGCGTGGCCGATGGTGAAGCGGCGTCGGCCACGGAGGCCGTAGCGGTGAGTTTTTCAAAGCTGCCGCCGGCCGTACTCGGCGGCCTGATGCGGCTGCCGCGGGCGCGTGTGCTCATCGATATGGGGGCACTCGACGCGACAGCGCGACGGCGCTTCCTCGACCAATTCGAGCGCACCTTTCAGCGCGGTGGCGGGTGAGTAATGTTGTCTTTGCGGGTCCTTTTGCGCCCGCGCAGGCCGAGGCTCGGGAGCCGGGCCGTGCTTAGTTGGTGAAGATCCGGACCTGCCGGCGTTCCCTGGCGGCGTAGCCAAGCAACAGACTTATGGCGAGCAGGAACATCCAGGCTGGTGCCGCCAAACAGGTGATAAGAACCGGGTCCCAGAAAAGGGGGTGAAATCCGGCTGATACCGCGTCGCTTATGCCATCTAGCGTGGCCGGGGCCGCGGCGCGGATCTGCGCGGCGAGGGTTTCAAATCTCGGCCCGCCGGCCCCCGTCTGCCAGCGCGTCACATCCATGGTCAGGGCTATCACGGCGGCGACGAGAAAAACAGCGCTGAGAAAGCGCAGGCCGGGCCGGACGAGCGTCCAAACCGTGCGTCCGATGGCCGCGAGAATGGAATAGAGAAGACGGCCGAGGCGTTCGAAGATCGCTTTGATCATGAAAACGGTTAACCACGATGCGGGCTCGTCGGCAAGTGATCACGCGCCGGGAGCCGGGAATTTGACGACGTGTGCAAGAATGTTCTGCCAGTTCAATAATCCGTGTGGAAGTCAATAAGACTTTCACGCGGCACAAGGCGTAACCTGTCGAGTTTGAGATCAGGGAAGATCACGGCCTGCTTCTTGGTGACGAAAAATAGGGGTTATCGTCCAAACTAAGTTGTTCCACTGGCCGCTACCGGTTGCGTCGACGGCGCAGGTCGCTATATTCCGGCGCTCGACGGGTAAGGAGAGGTGGCCGAGTGGCTGAAGGCGCACGCCTGGAACGCGTGTAGGCGGGAAACCGTCTCGAGGGTTCGAATCCCTCTCTCTCCGCCAAATGTCCGTCTCTAGACATCTCCCACCTTCCCAGACCATATCAAATATCCAGATAATTCAGGGCCTTGAGGTCGATTGACGTCCCTCAGCGT
>CAZWCL010000217.1:0-6451 GCA_964632265.1 uncultured Hyphomicrobiaceae bacterium
CGACAGGCGCGGCGACCAACGCCTGCCACCACTTTCCTGGAGCCTTAGTCCGCACATGCCCAACTCACCAACAGACGAACAGCGCAACAAACTCCGCTCCAAAGCCTGGTTTGACAATCCAGCCAATGCCGACATGACCGCGCTTTATCTCGAGCGTACGATGAATTTTGGCCTGACGCTTGAAGAACTCCAGTCCGGCAAGCCGATTATCGGGATTGCCCAATCCGGATCAGATCTTAGCCCGTGCAATCGCCACCACATTTTTCTCGCTGAGCGCGTCCGCGAGGGCATCCGCGAAGCAGGCGGGGTGTGCTTCGAGTTTCCTGTCCACCCCATTCAGGAAACTTGCAAGCGGCCCACCGCGAGCCTCGACCGCAACCTAGCCTATCTCGGACTGGTCGAGACGCTTTATGGCTATCCCATTGACGGCGTCGTTTTGACAACCGGATGCGATAAGACCACACCCGCCCAGATCATGGCAGCCGCGACCGTTGATATTCCGGCAATCGTCCTTTCCGGCGGCCCCATGCTCAATGGATGGCACAAAGGAGAGCGCACCGGCTCCGGCACCATCGTATGGAAGGCTCGTGAGATGATGGCGCGCGGCGAGATCGACTATAAAGGTTTTGCCGAATTGGTCGCATCATCCGCGCCATCTGCCGGCCACTGTAATACCATGGGTACGGCGTCGACGATGAACGCACTTGCCGAAGCTCTCGGCATGAGCCTGCCAGGCTGCGCCGCCATTCCGGCGCCTTATCGCGAACGCCAGCAGATGTCTTATGAAACGGGCCGGCGTATTGTCGACATGGTCTGGGAAGACCTGCGCCCGAGCCAGGTCATGACCCGTGCCGCCTTCGAGAATGCTATCGTCGTTAACTCTGCGATCGGCGGCTCGACCAATGCCCCGATCCATTTGAACGCCATCGCGCGCCATATCGGCGTCGAACTGACCAACGATGATTGGCAACAACTCGGCCTCGACGTTCCGCTGCTCGTCAATTTGCAGCCTGCAGGCAATACCTCGGCGAAGAATTTCATCGCGCAGGCGGTGTTCCCGCGGTCGTCGCCGAACTCATCGACCAGGGTAAGATCCATGACAACGTGCTGACGGTCAACGGCAAGTCATTGACTGCCAATTGCAAAGGTCGCCTGGCGGAAGATCGCGACGTCATCAAGACATATGACGACCCAATGATAAAGGAAGCCGGCTTCCTCAATCTCAAGGGCAATCTTTTTGATAGTGCGATCATGAAAACTAGCGTCATTTCACCGGAGTTCCGCCAACGCTATCTCTCGAACCCGGACGACCCCAACGCATTTGAAGGCCGCGCCATCGTCTTTGACGGACCGGAAGATTACCACCATCGCATCGATGACCCATCCCTCGAGATCGACGCACACTGCATCCTTTTTATGCGCGGCGCCGGCCCGATCGGCTATCCGGGCGCCGCCGAGGTCGTCAACATGCGGGCCCCCGACTATCTCTTGAAGCAGGGGATTTCTTCGCTGGCGTGCATTGGAGACGGCCGCCAGTCCGGCACGTCCGGTTCTCCATCGATTTTGAACGCCTCCCCAGAAGCGGCCTCGGGCGGGGGGCTCGCCATCCTAAAAACAAATGACAGGGTCCGCATCGATCTTGCTAAAGGCACCGCCGACATACTCATTTCCAGCGAGGAGATTGCCACGCGCAAAGCTGATCTCACCGACGCCGGCGGTTACAAATATCCCGACCATCAGACCCCCTGGCAGGAAATCCAGCGCGGTATCGTCGATGAGTTATCTGAGGGCATGGTGTTAAAGCCGGCCGTGAAATACCAGCGCATTGCCGAGACAAAGGGGATTCCGCGCGACAATCACTGACCGAATTCGTCAACGGCTCCCGACATCATTTGCTGTTCGCCCTGAGTGAGCTAAGAACATTGTAAAAGAGGTAAGCTGGATTCCGTATACTACGGAGTCCAGCGGATCCGTTGAAGTAGATTGCGTCCGGGGGGACAGAGTCGTGGCAAACAAGTCCGGTTGCCAAACGTTTAGCGGGGATTTTCGGGAGCTGGCCTCAGTTTGCGGCGCCGAGCCTTCGAGTGCTGAACAACTTGAAGCCCAACTCGCCAGAATTTACAGCCTCGCGTTCAATGTCGATTTCGCGAGATATGACCTCAAGAAGCTCCGTCAGGCCGGTCCGGATCTCCTGGACGATTTCCACGACCTCCGCCTGCTCCTCCGCAGCCGGATCGAGACCTGGCGCTCTAACGGTTACCTCACGCCACGCAATGAAGAATTGCTCCGCAACGCATTTCGTGCTCTGCGCTATGCGACTGATTTAATTGGCGAACTCATGATCGGTTTTCGCCGCAGAGCGCCCGGCCACTCGCGACGCCTTGCCTTTTCCAAGCGCTCCCGCGGTACGTTATTCCACCCCAGTCTGCGCAATTTGAACATCGCCGACTTTCGCGCTGGCGATATCGTCATCGTCCGCGGCACCATCCACAATTCAGCGGCAATCGCCCGCATCAGTGATGTCGACTCGCAATTCTCTCACGCCGGCATCGTGCACATCGACGAACACAGCGGACGCCAATACATCGTCGAAGCGCTGATCGAAGAAGGCGGCACAATCAACAACCTTCATACAGCGCTGAGCCACGATCTCGGCCGCGCCATCGTCTTTCGCCATCCCGACAGGGAACTTGCCGCAAGGGCCGCGCGCATGATCCATGACCGGGTGCGCAAATCCCGTTCATGGTTTTCGCGTCGCATTCCGTACGATTTCTCGATGGAGTTGGCAGATTACGACAAACTATTCTGCTCAAAGCTGATCCGCCAAGCTTACGATGAGGCAAGCGAGGGCACACTTAAACTCCCTGCATTCCCATCCCGCTTCGAAATGGGCGCGCGCGACTTTCTCAACCGTATAGGCGTCACCGCAAAACGCTCGTTCGCGCCCGCCGATATGGAGCTGGAAACATCCTTCGACGCCATCGCGGAATGGCGCGACTTCGAGCGCACCTCATCAATCCGGCTCCAGGATTTCGTGATGGTGAAGCTTTTCGAATGGATGGAACAGAAGGACTACACGTTTCGCGAACCACCAATGCTCAGAATCATCTCGCTATTCGGACGGCTTAGTTCGTATATGCCTTGGCCGCTCTCATCTCTGATCGGCTTCGCTGTGCCAAAGGTCCCGCGCAACATGAAGCGCGAGACGATCTCCGCGATCGCCATGCTGCACTACACGGCCGAACCTTTGTTCCAGCGCCTCCAGCATTTTGAGCAGCGGTCAATCCGCCGCCGCGGATACCCGCTTCATCCGCGGGAGATTTTGCAGCATCTCGAAGACATTCGAGAAGCCCACCCCGCCCGCGTCGGCTATCTCTTCGCACCGGATGAGTAAAGAACGTCACGCGAAGACTTAAAAGCTTGGTTTCATCATCTTGCAATATTCCGTGAACACTGTTTAACTCAGTGTATACTGCTTCGAATTGATAGTGATGCGTGATGAGACAGTTCGCAAAAGCCACCCTGACGAAAGTATTCCGTACGCAAGCCTTCGTAGCGAAACGCTACGACATTCAGAAGCGCATGAGGGTGGACTTCGACGGTCGATACGTCATCCGCACGTTTCCCTGGGGAACCGTTTTCCTCGATACCTCGAACTACGAAGACGACCGCCTCGCGAAATTCGATGTGCTCGAGCCGCAACTTCAACACGCTTTCGAGGCTCTAATTAAGCCCAACACCATCGTGCTCGACATCGGCGCGAACGCTGGTTTCCATGCTATTCTATTCGCGAGCATCCTTCGCAGAAAACAGCGCTCCGCAAGCTCTGACAACGCATCTCGCGAATGTCCGCAAGGCCGTGTCTTCGCTTTCGAACCTGCGCCAACAAATGCGCGATCGATACGGCGCAACCTCTCTCTCAATCCTGATCATCGCGTTACTCTCATTGAAGCAGCGGTGACGGACTATGTCGGTGAGGCTGAACTGAGGGTGATGCCGGAATCCTCATACTGGCAAGGGTGTCATTCGCTCGTTGAAAACGAGAAGCTCGCAACAACCCATAAGGGAATGACTTCCTCCATAAAAGTCGAAGCCGTTACCGTTGATAAATTTCTGAAGAAGAACGAACTAGCGTCTTTGGTCTCCCTAATCAAGATCGACGTCGAGGGCGCCGAGCCTTCGGTCCTGCGCGGCGCCCGAGAGATCATAGAGCGTCACCGACCGGCGATTGTCATGGAGATGTCCGACGGGCGGGCCCGGTTTATGAAATGGTCTCCTGACGATTTCCCTGAAATTCTTCGATCCGAGGCCTACCGGTCATTCGTGATGCACAAAGACGGCTCGATGGATGCCTTGACGGCTTTCGACGACTACTTCGGAGATGCTGTAAACATCCCGCACGCTTGCGAAGAACTCTTATTGCTCCCGAGCGATATCGCAGAACCTCGCGGGCAAACCGCAGCCGCTGTACGCGAAGATCTCGGACCGGCGTGATCACAGATCTGACTCACCGTCGGACGTTGACCGGTTCCCAATGCACGGGAGGTCCTATGGCATCGGCAGCGCTTCATGCTCGCGCAAGCATTCGCCCGTCTCAGCGCACATTTCCATGAGTTTGACGCGATAGCCCCAAAGATGCGCCACATGCAAAAGGGTCCGGTCCGCCGAAGCCTTGTCAAGTAGAATCCCGTTGCGCGCACGATGATGCAACGTCAGCCGGCGCCCGCCGGAAAGGTCGGCGCTAACCACCTGGATATCGGGATCTGTGATCGAGGCATCGTACTGTTGGGCAAGCTTCCTGCGCACTTCCCTGAAACCAACTTCATCGTGGATGGCTTCGACCTGCATGAACGCGGCTTTCGACTTGTCGTGAATATGGAAGAAGCGGAAGTCACGCATGACCTTGGGCGATAGGTACTGCAGGATAAAGCTGTCATCACGGAACTCCGCCCAGGCCGTCTTGAGCGTACCCAGCGGATCACCATTGCCTGCAATATCCGGGAACCATTCCCGGTCTTCCTCGGTCGGATCGATGCACATCCGCTGGATGTCGCGCATCATGGCAAAGCCCAGGGCATACGGATTGATGCCACTGTAGAACTTCTCTTCGAAACGCGGTTGGAAGACGACCGACGAATGCGAATGCATAAACTCTAGCATCGCCCCTTCGGTCACCTGACCACGCTCGTAGAGGCGGTTCATGATTTCGTAGTGGCAGAAAGTGGCGCACCCTTCGTTCATCACTTTAGTCTGGCGTTGCGGATAGAAATACTGCGCCAGCATCCGCACGATGCGCAGCAGTTCGCGTTGCCATTCCTCAAGTTTCGGCGCGTTCTTCTCCAGGAAATACAGTATGTTTTCCTGTGGCAGCTTCAGCGCCTCCGCTTCACGCTCGTAGTCCGGCGTTGCATCAGGGTGAAGCGGCGTTGGCATCTGGCCGACTGGCAACGTGCGCCAGATTTCAGACACGTCCTGCTCGGCATGTTCGATACGCTGTTTCTGACGTTCTTCGCGTGATCGGGCCGACTTGTGCGGCACCGGATGACGGCTGATGCCCTGGTTCATCAGCGCATGCGCAGCATCAAGCACGGCCTCGACCGCCTCGACACCATGTTTTTCCTCACACTCCGCCACATATTCTTTTGCAAACGTCAGATAGTCGAGGACCGCGCTTGCGTCGGTCCACTGCTGAAAGAGATAATTATTTTTGAAGAAGTGGTTATGGCCCATCGCGGCATGCGCCATCACGAGAACCTGCATCGTCATGGTGTTCTCTTCCATGATGTAGTTGATGCATGGGTCCGAGTTAATGACGAGTTCATACGCCAAAGCCCTGGCACCCTTACGGTAAGCCGTCTCTTCGCGCGCGAAATGCTTGCCGAACGACCAGTGCCGATACATGTTCGGCATGCCGATGGATGCATAGGCGTCGAGCATCTGCTCGGACCGGATAACCTCGAGCTGGTTGGGATAGATATCGAGCCCCATCTCCCCGACGCCAATTTCATGAATGGCCTCGTAGGCGCGATTGACGAGATCGAAGTCCCATTCCGCGCCATCATAAAGGAGCTTGTTATTTTTCGTCATAGCCGGTGCAGTCGGCAAGCCGGGATCATCTACCATCACCTACGCCTCCGTCGGGCTGAACAGTTCGCGGAAGACCGGGAAAATATCCCCCGGTGACGAGACGCGGCGCATAGCGAAATTCTCGTTGGCCTCATCGACGCTCTCATAGCCCTGCCAGACCACACTCTGGAATGGCGAAAGGTGCTCGTCCGAATAAACCTCTATGTAGGCATAGTACTGACAAATCGGCAGAATCTGCTCCTGTAGAAGGCCCATGGCACGGGCCATGTCATCGTCGAAGTTATGTCCGTCGGACGCCTGAGCCGCGTAAATATTCCAATCTTCGACCGGGTACCGATCCTTGACAACACTAATCATTTCATCA
>CAZWCL010000218.1:0-6450 GCA_964632265.1 uncultured Hyphomicrobiaceae bacterium
GAAAGAAGGGAAAGAACGGCTGAAGCCACATCTGTCTGGAGGCAACACCGAAAAGACGATGGCGGCGCCGGTTTGTGTCATCGTTGGGAACGATCAGGAGTTCTACGAGCACCTGCCAAAGCTGTTCCCGCACACAGACGCCAAGTCGTGGTTCACGAGCAGTCCGGAGCTTGCTGCGGAAACGGCCTTCCGTAACGGCACCTTGCAGGGCGGTTATATGATCCTGGCCGCCCGCGCGCTTGGTCTCGATACCGGACCAATGTCGGGTTTCGATCAAGCGGGCGTAGATAAGGAATTCTTCGCCGGCACCAGTATCAAGTCCAACTTTCTGATCAACCTTGGCTATGGAGATCGTGCTGGATTGTTCGAGCGCTCGCCACGATTCGAATTCGATGAAGTCGCATCAATCATCTGACGTCCATCGCCGCAAATGAACATCCTGGCCTTCGATACTTGTTTCGATGCCTGCTCAACGGCATTGCGCCTGGGCCGGGATGGCCGAACAATCGTGCGCGTCGAAGCGATGCAGCGCGGTCATGCCGAAGCGCTGCCACCCATGATCAATGCGGTCATGGACGAAGCAAAACTGCGATTCGGAGAACTTGACCGCATCGCGGTCACACATGGGCCGGGCACTTTTACGGGTACACGCGTCGGCCTCGCGGCGGCCCTCGGCCTCGCAACCGGCCTCGGCCTACCCGTGGTTGCAAAATCCAGCCTGCTTTGCGTTGCGCGCTCCGTCGCCGATATTCTCGACGAGCAGGCAGAGGCGTATGATGGCGTTCTCGTGGTGAGGGACGCCAAAAGGGGCACTCTGTTTGCCGAAATCATGGGACTCGCGGGTCATGACGGACTCGATCCAACTGCGTTGGACGTTGATGCCTTACGCGAGATCATCGGGGATCGGCGGCTGGTGGTCGCTGGTGAGAGCGCGCGGTCAGTCCTTGGCGAGGTGGACCAAATCGGACGCGGCGGCTCGCGGTGGCTCGACGCGATTATTGCGCCTGTGCCACCTTTGATTTATGAGCCGAATGCGCGCGCCCTCCTCGCCGACGCCGTGACGGCCAAACCAGCCGACCCACTGAGGCCGCTTTATCTGCGCCCACCCGACGCCGTCGCGTCGCGGCGCTCGGTAATTCCACGAAAACCGCCGGGCATGCGGCCACATGAGTAACCACGGTCCGGCTTCGATCGGGGCTCAACCAGGCCAAGCCGCAAGGGTCACCATCCGACCTGCATCAAGCGGCGATACTGACACGATCACCGAACTCCATCGCCGCTGTTTTCCGGCTGGATGGGAAAAAACATTTTGGGCATCGTCTATATGCGACTGCAATCATCTCATCCTGGTCGCCTTCGTCGGAGATCGCTTCGACGATGATGCGGCAGCCGAAATCCAAGGCTTTATTCTCGTGCGTCGCGCGGCCGACGAAGCCGAAATCCTGTCGATCGCGGTAGATCCGTCTGCCCGCCTGAGAACGATCGCGACGGCGCTTCTCGGTGCGGCGGAACGCGAGCTCACGGCCCAGACCCAGAAGCTGTTTCTCGAGGTCAGTGTTGACAACGCGCCGGCGCTGGCGCTCTACGAGCGCGCCGGTTTTATCCCCGTTGGGAGACGGCGCGGCTATTATCAATCCGTGGGCGACTTGGCAGCCGATGCTATTGTGATGACCAAAGACATTGCCACAGCGCCATAGCACACGCGGGATTGGACAGCAGGTGGCGAAGCAAGAACACAACCCGAACGCTCTAGATCTTCCGGGGATCAACCCGCTCAGCGCCACGCTACGCGGCTGGTTCGTGCTCACCGGATTTTTGTTGCTGACGCTACCTCTCATGCCTGTGCAATTCGTACTCCTGCACCTTGCGCCAAGCTTGGCAAGGCGGCTTCCTCATCACTATCACCGCCTAGTGTGCCGGCTTCTCGGCATCCGCCTTAAGATCGACGGCGAGGTGGTTTGCAACAAGCCCGTTCTCGTCGTCGCCAACCATGTCTCCTGGATTGATATTCCTGTGATAAGCGCGGTGGCACCGATCTCATTCATCGCCAAGAGCGAGGTCGGTAAATGGCCGTTTATCTCAACCCTTGCCCGGCTGCAGCGCACCGTGTTCGTTGACCGCACCCGGCGCCGGGATGTCGGCAAGGTGACGTCGGAAATGGGACGGCGACTGTCACAAAAGGATGCACTCGTACTTTTCGCGGAGGGTACGTCGACCGATGGCAATCGTGTGCTGCCGTTCAAGACGGCGCTGTTTGCCGCTGCGTTTGCCGACGATATCGCCGACGTACAAGTTCAGACGATGTCGATCACCTACACGCATTTGCACGGCATTCCACTCGGGCGCGCCGATCGCGCTCACGTTGGTTGGTACGGCGATATGGAGATGGCCGACCATGCGTGGCATCTGCTCAAGGCTGGTCCGATCGACGTAAACATCAGAATCGGTGCACCGGTTGCGCTGAGTGACTTTGATGGCCGCAAGGCGCTGGCACAATCGACGGAGGCGGATGTACGCGCCGAGGTCGTGAGGCACCTAAGGGGCCGATGAGGCGGCGCCGCAGCGTTTGGCGAGAAGCGACACACTGTCTCGACGCCCTTCGCGGAGTGGATCAAGCAATGCTGCAGCGCATTAAGGTTTTCAACAGCCTGCTAGGCTCGAGCCAAAAATGTCTCGCATTGCAACAATTCGGTGACAATTGCCTAACCATGCTGCTAAAGAGCCTGGAATTCGAGCGTGGCGTAACAAAAGCCTAAACGCAGGAGTGTCAGCATGACCCGTTACGAGAGGGAGACGTCGACGACCGCAGACGGGAATTCCATGGCACTTAAGAAAGTATTCGTCAAAACTTACGGCTGTCAGATGAACGTCTACGACAGTGAGCGCATGATCGAGTCGCTGACGCCGGTCGGCTATCGCGAAACGCATTCGATCGAGGATGCTGACGTCATTGTTCTCAACACCTGCCATATCCGCGAAAAGGCTGCCGAGAAGGTCTATTCGGAGCTTGGCCGCATCCGGCAGATAAAGGCGGAGCGACAGGCGCGCGGACAGCGCACGACGATCGCGGTTGCTGGTTGTGTCGCGCAGGCCGAGGGCCAGGAAATCATGGAACGGGCCCCGATTGTCGACATGGTGGTCGGGCCGCAGAGCTATCAGAAGCTTCCGGAGTTGGTCTTCGAAGCCGAAACCGAAGGCCGCAAGATCATCAAATTGGACTTCCCAGAACGCGATAAATTCCAGGATCTGCCCTCGCGGCGCTCGCCGCAGGCGGCGACTGCGTTCCTGACGGTGCAGGAAGGCTGCAACAAGTTCTGCACATTCTGCGTTGTCCCATATACGCGGGGGATGGAGTATTCGCGGCCGGTTGAACAGGTGGTGCGTGAAGCGCGCTCCCTTGTCGACGGCGGTGTGCGCGAGATCACGCTGCTCGGCCAGAACGTCAACGCCTATCATGGCGAGGGGCGGGACGGCGCCGACTGGTCGCTGGCGCGTCTGCTCGCGGCGCTTGGCGAACTCGAAGGTCTCGAGCGTCTACGCTATACGACCAGTCATCCCAATGACATGACAGACGACCTTATTGCTGCGCACCGCGACAATCCTAAGCTGATGCCGTACCTGCATCTGCCGTTCCAGGCTGGTTCCGACCGGATTCTCGCGGCCATGAACCGCAAACACACGGCAGCTTCCTATCGCCTGCTGATTGACCGAATTCGCGAAGCACGGCCCGATCTTGCGCTATCGACCGACATCATCGTTGGCTTTCCCGGCGAGACGGACGCCGAATTTGCGGACACGCTGCGCATGGTCGAAGATGTCGGCTTTGCACAGGCTTACTCTTTCAAGTACAGCCCGCGGCCCGGCACCCCGGCATCGATGCTGGAAGAACAGCTACCGGAAGACGTCCAGTCTGAGCGGCTGCATAGGCTCCAGGCTCTGCTCGGGCAGCAGCAAAGCGCGTTCAATGCCTCATGCGTAGGCCAGGTCATGCCGGTCCTGTTTGAGCGCTTCGGACGTAACGACGGGCAACTCGTCGGGCGCTCGCCGTATTTGCAGGCCGTCCATGCCGATGCGAGTGACACGCTACTCGGCGGGATACATCCGGTCGAAATTGCCGGCGCCAACAGACATTCGCTGGCCGGCATCATTGTCTGATCTCGAAATTCTTGCCAAACCTTGACGCAGCGGGTGCGGCGCGCCATCTCAACGGTTGCCTAACGGGCGTCAATTTCAGCGTGAGCGGCCACGGCAAGCATTGCGCGGCGCGCGGAATACTGATTAACAATTGGAAGGGCGGTGGATTTGCACCGGCCAGTACGTCGTAATTTGGTGCGCTCAGGAGACGCCATCTTGCCAACCGCCCGAAACCCGCTCGGGGAAGGAGCCGGCCGAAGTGCGCGCACAAGCGGCCGCGAAGGCTCGAAGCGGCGGATCATCGTCACCTTCGATGACAATCGGTTGCTGCCGCGCCTGCTCGGTGAATACGATGCCCACATCGCCCTGATCGAGCAACGACTTGGCATCTCTGCGCACGCACATGGAAATGCCGTTATTCTCGAAGGCTCGACCGAGACCTGCAATATAGCAAAAACAGCGCTTGAAGAGCTTTACAAGCAGGTTGCCGCTGGCGCCGAAATCACCGCCGGTGACTTCGATGGTCTGCTCAGGCACGCGAAAACGACAGACCCCGGCGGCACTGGTCAAGGCCAAATCGCGACACGCAAGAAAAACGTTGCCGCTCGCACACCAAACCAGTCGCTCTACATTAATGCCCTGGAGCGCTTCGACCTCGTCTTCGGTGTCGGACCTGCAGGTACCGGAAAGACCTACCTCGCGGTCGCATGCGCCGCCATGCATCTCGAGCGCGGCAATGTTGAACGGATTATTCTGTCACGGCCGGCGGTTGAAGCCGGTGAGCGTCTCGGCTTCCTGCCAGGCGACATGCGCGACAAGGTCGATCCCTATCTCAGGCCGCTCTATGATGCACTTTACGATGTCCTGCCGCCCGAAAAGGTAGAAAAGGACATCGAGGCTGGAATTATCGAAGTCGCACCGCTGGCGTTCATGCGCGGGCGCACGCTCGCGAACGCTTTCGTTATTCTCGACGAAGCTCAGAATACCACCAGCATGCAGATGAAGATGTTTCTGACTCGTCTCGGCGAGAACGCCAAAATGGTCGTAACGGGAGACCCCTCACAGGTTGACCTGCCGCCCGGACAACGGTCGGGTCTCGAAGAAGCCATAAGCCTTCTCACCCGGGTAGAGGGTATCGAGGCCGTTCGCTTCGAGGCCAAGGACGTGGTTCGCCGCGATATCGTTGCCCGCATCGTCGCGGCTTACGATGCCGCGGAAGCTGCCGTTGCGAGTGGCGCCCACCACGCCCTCTCCGAGGTGCGCACGGCTGACGTCAAGGGGACGTTGTAATGGGCTTGTTGAGCATTGATTTCGTGGCACAGGATGATGCGTGGCCGACCGAGATTACGAATATCGCATTAGCCAGCCGTATTGCGCGCGCAATCGAAGAACGCATTGAATTCGATCAGAGATCCGAAGCCGTTGTCGCGTTCTCCAGAAACCACCACGTCGCCGAACTCAATGCGCGATATCGCGGCAAGACGGGTGCTACGAACGTGTTATCGTTTCCGGCTAGTGACGCCCATCATCCAGCCGTTGCGGATAACGGACATGATGCGCAGGCGACGTTTCTCGGCGATATCATTCTCGCCCGGGAAACGGTTGCCAACGAGGCTTCCGGCGGCCACCTCTCGTGGCAAGATCACACCACACATCTGATCGTTCATGGTGTGCTGCATCTAATCGGCTACGATCATGAAACCGCTGCCGATGCAAACGAAATGGAATCCCTGGAAATCGAAATCCTTCAGGGCCTCGGGATTCAAAACCCTTATACGGAGGAGTTGGTCGACACGCGCTGATGGCGCTGGTCGCTTGAGCGAATAATGGCAGTAGAGCAATCGTCTTCGCCCGGTTACGGGCCTACCGTCGCGCACGGCGCTGGCTCGGAAGCCGCCGAGCAATCCGGAGAGCCGTCAAGTAGGGAAGCATCGCGCAATGGTGCATCCGGCAGCTGGCTGACAACCTTGCGTACGATCGTCGGCCTGGATAGCCCGACGTTGCGCGATACCCTCGAAGAGGCGCTAAAGGCCCCGGACGATGGAGAGGGCGCATTTACGAGCCAGGAGCGCGAGATGCTCCTACGGCTTCTACATTACAATACGCTACGCGTTGAAGATGTGATGGTTCCGCGTGCCGACATAATCGCAGTCGACGAAAGCGAGACGGTGGGCAATACGCTTCAGACGTTCGTTGAAGCGGGTGTTTCGCGGCTGCCGATCTTCAAAGAATCGCTGGATGATCCGCGTGGCGTGCTCCACATCAAAGACCTTGTACGCTGGCTAACGAAGGCGGCAGGACCGCAGGCCGCGAAGC
>CAZWCL010000219.1:0-6446 GCA_964632265.1 uncultured Hyphomicrobiaceae bacterium
CAATGGCAGGCCGGATGATGTCGATTTCCTCGCGCCCGAAAAGCCCCCCTTCGCCAGCATGAGGATTGAGCCCGGCGACAGCAACGCGGGGTCTGGCGATGCCGAACCGGCAAGCACCCTCGTTGGCGAGGCGGATGGCGGCAAGTTCGCTTTCGATGGTGATTTGGCCGAGCGCTGCGCGCAACGCAAGATGGATTGTGACGAGAACAACGCGGATCTCATCGTTGGCGAGCATCATTGCAACTTGCTCTGCCCCCCCGAAGTCGGCAAGCATTTCGGTATGGCCGGGATAGGGGATCTGCGCGGCAGCAAGCGCTTCCTTGTTGATCGGCGCCGTGACAATGGCGGCGATATCGCCCGCCTTCGCCAGATCGATAGCGGCGCGAATGTAAGAATACGCCGCCGCCCCGGCGCGCGATGAGACTTTGCCAGCTTCGATTTGGCCGAGCGGAGGCGCAACCTCGAGTACGTCGATTGTTCCCGGCTGACACTTGCTATGTGTCGTATCGCTGATCGCGTGAATAGAAACCGCGAGCCCGAGCGTTTGGGCCGTGGCCGCCAGCAATGCGGCATCGCCGATCACGATGGGACGCGACTCGAGATCCGGCATCGCCAGCGCCTTGACGACAATCTCAGGTCCGATGCCGGCCGGGTCCCCCATCGTTATCGCGATCGGTGGTATGTCTATGGAACGCATGGTTGCCTCTACGGGCGGATTGCGGGTCGAAGATTTCATAACATGACAAACCGACGAGCGCATCGCGTCCGCACGGGCACGAGAAAAGAGGTGCCCGCCTGAGCGGACACCCCTCTCCTCCCTCAAACTCAGTGCGTCTCAGTGAAAACCGTTGAGACGGCTGCGAAGTGTGTGCCGCGGCAGCCTGCGGTTCCAGCTTCGCGCGCGCCAACGGTTCCAACCCCGCGCGCGATTGGACGCAAGCCGGCGGATACGGCGGCTGTTACGGTTAAGCAGCCGCGTGACGTGGCGGAACTCTCGCCGCGAGACCCAGTCGTCAGCGGTGTATTTCGCCCGAAATCCTCGGATGTGAGAAAGCGCAAAACGCAAGCGGCGCGTTTCGCGCCATGTCAGGCGGCGAAGCCGACGGTTTCGCCGGATACGTCGGCGCTGATTGGCAATACGCTTGCTGATCGTGACCCGGCGCAGCTGATCGCCGTCGCCGAAGCGCTGAAATTGTTTCTGGGGGGCGGCGCTGGCGGATGAAATGGCGGGGAGCGCGAACATGATGCTGGCGGCAACCAGCGTGATGGTGCGGGGGGCAGTAAACATCGAGCTGTCTCCTGTGTGGGCGGGTTTTCCGGGTCAGTTATGTTGCCTTCGATAAGACGCACCATGCATCAACCGGCCTGAAACAAACCTGAGAGTGTCGCTCATCGTGCGTTCATCTCTGCGCACTGGACGGGCTGCGATTTGTCCGCCGGCCCAGGCGCGGCTATCCTGTCCGACAGTCTGCGGCTGACTTGGAACTGGTCAGCCTGCGGAATGGGCAGCACGGAAAAGAAATATGCGTGATCCTGATCTGAAAAAATTCGTCGACGCGGTGGACCGTGCCTTCGCAGTGCGGATCGAGCCCGCCACCAAGCTTGCACAACTACACGCGAATATATTCGGGGCAGCCCGCGACCAATTGGGCGAGCCGCACAGCGCAGCCCCTGCGCCGCAACCAGTGACGTCTCATCTCACGGCGGCTATTTCAAATGCCAAAACCGGCACCCTTGAGACGGCCGCTGTAGCGGACGCGATTGAGGTGTTGAGCCCTCGTCTTGTATGGCGCCAGCGTATCCCACGCGATACCGATCCGGCAGGCTTTCCCACGAACCACGCGAACGCGACGTTTCTTGGCGAGGGCGGCCTCGAAGTGCACGATGATATCCGTATTGGGGCGAGTTTGGTGGCCCCGGATACGCTCTATCCGGACCACACCCATCCGCCCGAAGAAATGTATGTTGCGCTCTCCGATGGCGAATGGCGCAACGCTGATGTCGGCTGGACCCGTCCCGGCATGGGCGGCGTATTTTACAATCCGCCCGGTATTGTCCACGCAATGCGTTCGCGCGATGCGCCCTTGCTGGCTGTTTGGTGTTTGTGGACCGGTGGATGAGCAGGGTGCCGGCCGCTGCACCTTAGAGCGGGTCCGACCCCGGTAGAATCGCTTTAGCGATTTCACTGGGGTCGCCCTGAGGTCCGTAGTCCCGCTCTACACTATGATCTAGGGCCGCATGGCGAAGGCCCGCGTGCCGGGGGTTCGTAGTGGTTCGGCAAGATCGGCGAACTCACAGAGAAGCCGACGCGTGTCGCGCGGGTCGATCATGTCCTCAACCCAGAACGCTTCTGCCGTGCGCAGCGGCGAACGAAGCTTGTTGAGCCGTTCCTCGATCGCGGCCAGTTCGGCCGCTCCATCCTCCGCCGCCTCGATATCGGCCCGGTAGGCGGCCTCGATACCGCCTTCGAGAGGTAACGAGCCCCACCACGCACTCGGCCACGCATACCTGAGCGCCAGCCGGCCGGAGGGCACGTGCGCGGCGCCGGCAACGCCGAAATTATTGCGCATGATGACCGTCACCCACGGCACCGTCGACTGGTTGATCGCCGCCATGGCGCGGACCCCGGCGCGGATCGTTGCGGTCTTTTCTGCTTCCAGTCCGATATAGAAGCCCGGGCAATCGTTGAGGTGGACGATCGGCATGTGGAACGTCTCGGCGGTATCGACGAAGCGGGTGATCTTGGCGCATGCATCCGCCGTCCAAGAGCCGCCATAATGGAAGGGGTCAGCGGCCATAACGGCTACCGGCAGACCGCCGAGGCGCGCGAAGCCCGTGATGACCGAGCGCCCGAACATCTGCCCGAACTCGAAGAACGAGCCCTTGTCGAACAGCATCTCGATGATCGGGCGCATGCGGTAGACCTGCCGCCGGTTGCGCGGGATGACCGAGATGAGTTCTTCGTCGCGTCGCTCGGTCGGGTCATCCGACGGGGCGCGCGCGGCAACGCTGTGCACCGAGCTTGGGAGGTACGAGAGGTATCGCCGCGCCTGTTCGAAAGCTTCTTCTTCCGTGTCAACCGCGGCATCCACCGCACCGGCTTTGCACTGAATTTCCCAGCCACCGAGTTCCTGCTTCGTGAATTGCTTCGGGCTGAGCCGGTTGACGACCGGCGGCCCTGCAACAAACATCGCGGACGTCTCTTTCGTCATCACCGAGAAATGCGACGCGGCCAAGCGTGCGGCCCCGAGGCCGGCAACCGAGCCGAGACCAAGCCCGACGACCGGAACTTGCCCAAGCGCATCGGTCAGCAGTTTATAGCTGATCGCGGAGGGAGTGCGCCCACCGGGCAGGTTGGCGCGCCCCGTCGTCTCGATTGTCTTGACCGAGCCGCCACCGCCGGATCCCTCGATGATGCGCACGATCGGCAGTCGCAGTTGCGCCGCCATCTGCTCGGCCATGATGTTTTTTTCAGCAATCGTCGAGTCTGCCGAGCCACCACGAACCGTAAAGTCATCGCCGGAGACGATCACCTTGCGGCCATCGATCTCGGCGCGCCCCATCACGTTATTCGACGGCGTTAGGTGAACGAGGTCGCCGTTCTCGTCATACTCCCCTTTGCCCGCCACCGTGCCGACCTGATGAAAAGTGCCCTCATCCACCAGCTTGTCGATGCGCTCGCGCACGGTCAGCCGCCCGGCTGCATGCTGGCGCTCCGTCTTATCCGGACCGCCGCCTTCAGCCGTCATCGCCTCGCGCCGGCGCAGTTCATCGAGTTCCGGTTGCCAGCTCATGAGCCCCTCGCATCGGATGTTTGCAGATATTTCTGGTGGCGGAGTTTGGTGCGCGGGGAGCAGAGGATCAACCGGATGACGCAACGGCTAGGCTGATAGCACGGATGCGATGGTTCAGCCGCTTGCGACAACCGCAGTGCATGAAGCAAATCTGATCATCGGGGCGACATCGAGCGCGATGAACTACGCCTTGCCAGAAGCATGCGTGTAGGCCCCTATCAGCAGACCACGAGGCACGGACGCGACAACTTCGAGCTACTCGCAATCGGTTGGACCCTTGGATTAGACGCTGGCCAGTTTCTAGAAAGGGTTCGTGACGATGCCTCCATCGACCCGCAGCGCGGCACCGTTTGTCGCGCTGGAGGCCTTCGAGCAAACATAGCAAATCAGGTTCGCAACTTCTTCTGGCGTCGCATACCGCTGCAGCAGGGAGGCCGGCCGCCGCTCTGTGAAGGTCCGCGCGGCCAGATCTTCGACCGTTGTACCTTGTGACTTGGCCCGCTCTCTGAGCCGCACAGATTGCATTTCAACCCATGTCGGCCCCGGCAGCACCGAATTAACGGTCACATGGGTACCCTTCGTCATCTCGGCCGCGCCGCGTGCGACGACGAGTTGGGCACCTTTCGAAAAGCCATAGTGCACCATCTCCTTTGGCACGAACACAGCCGATTCACTCGACACGAAAACAACACGTCCCCAGTCACGATCCTCCAGCATCCCCTTGAGATAATGCTGCGTAAGACGGACGCCACTCATGACGTTAACGTCGAACATGCGTTGCCAGTCCGCATCTTCGAGATCAAAAAAGCCTTTCGGCTCATAGATGCCCATGTTGTTGACGAGGATATCCACGGCTGGCTGGCTGTCGATCAGCGTTGTGCACCCCGCCGCGGTGCCGAGATCGACGGCCGCCTCGACCACATCGGCGCCACCCTGGTCGCGGATCGCGGCCGCCGCATTCGACGTGCCCTCTTCCGTCCGCCCGGTGACGATCACTTTTGCCCCCATTGCCGCGAGGCCTTTCGCGGCCGCCAGGCCGATGCCACGCGTCGACCCCGTAACGAGCGCGGTTTTACCACTCAAATCGAGATCCATTTTTCATTCCTTGCAAATTGATGTTGCCATGCGTCGATTGCAAACGGCCTGTCTTACGACGCTGACCCATTGCTTCGGGCTATGCAACCTTTGCCAACACGCGACGGAGCAACCGAGGATACATGCGGAGCGCGACACCTGCACGCAATCGGCCCTCACCATTGCCGTGTGACCGCAAATCCGGTTGTGCGAAGACGCGCAGGCGATCGTTTTGGTCATCGATCAATCGGAAGGTCTCGCCTGGGAAATCGATTTTGTCCTCTCGCAGGGCCATGTCGCCAAGACGCTTATCCTGCTTCGGCCCGGAGACGTTTCCACGCCGCAAGGCACCGAAATGCTTCAAGCCATTCTTGAGCGCAGCGGAACGGCCCTCGTGGCGGCCGATGCCGGGCCAAGCGGGGTCGACGTTATGGCCGCCTGGCCGGCATTGAGCGGCGCGCAGCAGTTGGTCCTCACGAGCACGCGGTCGGCGTATGCCTATCTCCTGACTTTGCGCGCGTTTTTTCGAAGGCTGAACGCGACCGCGCCTGCCACATGACCTAGCGCTTGCGCACCGCATCGAGGCTCAGCGGGCCGGCACCGGCAAACACGAGATAGAGAAAGACGAAGCAGTAGAGGATTGCAGCATCGCCACCATTGTTGGTCGGATAGAGGTCACGCGGGGCGTGAACGATCCAATACGCGGCGGCCATCGTGCCGGAGGCGAGAAAGGCCGCGGGGCGCGTCAAAAGGCCAAAGAAGATGAGTACGCCGGTGACGAGTTCGATAACGCCGGCGGTCCAGGAAAGGGAGAAGGCTTCGACGGTTTTGTCGGATGGCGGCAGGCCAGCCAGCTTTTGCGTCCCATGCAAAAGAAATATCAAGCCGGCCACGATACGCAGCACGCTCAGCATGACCGGACGGAATTTGTTGAGCGAATTCATAAATGGCACCTCCTGCGACCTCAACGGTCCGAGCCGCGACGAGTTCCGCTGGCGCGCCGAGAGGGCGGATGCAAGTTGGCGCTTAATCCCGTTGCACCTGTCGCCGTCGAATGACCTCTCACACCGCCTCGATCCAAACATGATTATCGTGGAAGGCGGCCCCGCCATATGGCGCTATGGCGTCAGCGCTGGTCAGCGTGTTGATGCCGCGCCCACCTGGAAACTGGTTGTTGGGCTTGATGCTTTCGACGATGACGACACCGGGTTTGACCGCGCTGGACGCGGTCGCTCTGAGCTCGATCCGGCCACGCCCGTTGCCCAAGGCGATCGCCGCGCCGTCGGCGATTCCGAGGCGGGCGAGGTCTTCCGGGTTTATGAGTGCGTTGGGTTCGCCCTCGAGTTTCCGGCTTGTTGGCGTCTCGTTGAACGACGAGTTGAGGTAGCCGCGCGCCGGCGATGTGGCGAGGCGGAACGGGTGGCGCGCATCCGCCTTCTCGATGACATCCCAGTGATCGGGCAGCCGCGGCATGTCGGCGGCAAGTCCCCAGTCGAACGTGCGCCCCACGGGAACGTTCCGCCAATCCGGCGCGAACCGGAACTTCCCGTACGGAGAGCCGAAACCTTTCGTGTAGTG
>CAZWCL010000220.1:0-6403 GCA_964632265.1 uncultured Hyphomicrobiaceae bacterium
CGGCGCGACGTTCGCCGTCACGGAAATGCAGCCCGTTCCGCCATGGGCGTTAAAGCCCAGTGCTGTGGCATCCTCGCCAGAGAGCATGATGAAATCGTCGCCGCATGCTGCGCGCTGGAGCGAGGCCCGCGCGAGGTTCGCCGTCGCATCCTTAACCCCAACGACGTTCTTCAGTTGGGCGCAACGCGCCATCGCGTCGACTTGCATATCCGACACCGTCCGGCCCGGAACGTTGTACATGACGATTGGGATATCGACGGCATCGTTGATCGCCTTGAAGTGCTGGTAAAGGCCTTCCTGTGTCGGCTTATTGTAGTAGGGCATGACGACGAGCACGGCATCGGCGCCGACTTTCTTCGCGTGCTGTGCGTACTGGATCGCCTCGGCTGTGGAGTTGGAACCGGCACCTGCAATGACCGGCACGCGCTTATTCGCGGTTTCGACGCAAATTTCGACAGCGCGCTTGTGCTCGTCATGTGTCACCGTCGGCGACTCACCCGTGGTACCGACCGGCACGAGACCGTGTGAGCCTTCTGAAATCTGCCACTCGACGAACCGGGCATAGGTCGCCTCATCCAGCGCGCCATCCTTGAACGGGGTGATCAGCGCAGGAATCGAACCTCTAAACATCCGTTTTCTCCCAGAATTTTGGTACGAGGCGATTGTCTCGAACTTTTGGTGCACATTACGCATTTTACCAGAGCCCCGCAACATGTCCGCGCGCCTTGCGCACGCTAACAAAGCGCGATGAAGCGGTCCGCGGACCAGCTAGCCGCCGTTACTCGGAGCACACCGACCTGTCCCAAATCGATACGTCGGCCCATGCGATCTTCAGGAACGGTTGACCAGTTCGGTAACCTTGCCGCGCCATATTAAGCACAACTTCAATCTCTGGTTGTGCTGAATTTTCTGCACACCTCAACACTTGGGCGAGTGATGAAGCTTGGTCCCGGACAGGCAGAACGACTATGAGTAAGTTGTACGCATCATGCATCGCAGCCTTCGTTTGCGGCGGTTGCGCCAAACCCTCCACGATGGTGCTTGAGCCATATGCGCTCGCCGATGGCACAATGTTTCAGGACGTTGTGACTATTGCGGCAGATGAGCGTGGCACCGCGCCGGTCGTCACGCATACGAAGACGTTCGAACTGCGTACCGGCTTTAAAGGCGGCTGCTATACGCCTTACGGTGGCGATGGCATGACGCGGCGAACCGGCAAATCGAAACACGCAATTGGTCGCCATCGCGGCAGACGCGCCCGGGGATACCGGCATCCCTGCCCGCCGACACGGCCCGTCGCGACGGCATCAGGCAACGCCCCCGGTTTCATTTCGACGATTGGCGGCGCCGCTGTTTCGGCGGCAATACCCGCGGCGGCGGGCATGATCATCGCCAAACAGGGCTGGGCGAGGACAACGGTGAATAACAGCGTCGACAATGACAACAGCTCAAATTCCCATGCCAACAACAGCAATCGGAATGTCAGCAACAGCAGTCTCAGTCAGATTAACACGCAAAATGCAACCCTCAACAACAGCAATACTAATAATGCCAACAACACAAATAATAACGTCAACAATAATACTAATACCAATATCAATTAGCGCACGCCTTTAATATGCCGAGCTCTCTCCCGCTCCGGCATTTGCGGCCCGGCTTGGCCTCTCGCGCAAAACCAGCCGGGCCGCGCACGACTTTGTGTCTGAAACACAGCTCACAGGATTAGCCCTGCGCGCAACCGCGGCGGACTGTTGTGTCCGCGCCATGATTGAAGGATAACGACCCGCGTCAGGCGAAGCCGCGCATGGGATGATTGTCAGTGTCAAATTTCGAACGTTACCTGAGTGTCTGGGTCGGGCTCGCACTCGCCGGAGGGATCGTACTCGGGCAACTCATGCCCGGCGTCTTCCAGTTTCTCGCCGCCATGGAGATCGCGAAGGTCAATCTTGTCGTCGCTGTTCTGATCTGGGCAATGGTCTATCCGATGATGATATCGGTAGACTTTTCGCGTCTCGCCAACGTCACCGATGAACCGCGCGGATTGATCATCACACTGGTGGTCAACTGGCTGATCAAGCCGTTCACCATGGCGGTGCTTGGGATATTGTTCTTCAAGTATCTTTTCGCCGGCATGATCCCCGCCGAGGATGCGGATGGGTATATCGCGGGGCTCATCCTGCTGGGTGCGGCGCCATGCACGGCGATGGTGTTCGTGTGGTCTCAGTTGACGCGGGGTGACGCCAACTACACGCTCGTCCAGGTCAGCGTAAATGACGTCATCATGGTGTTTGCCTACGCGCCGATCGTGGCGCTGCTGCTCGGGGTAACCGATATCCCCGTGCCGTGGGATACGCTGGTGTTGTCGGTCGTCCTTTACGTCGTTGTGCCGCTGGTCGCCGGCATCGTCACGCGGCGTGTCCTTCTCTCCGACGGCGGTACCGCGGCAGTCGACGGCTTCACTGCGCGTTTGAAGCCGTGGTCGATTATCGGGCTGCTCGCCACCGTAGTTCTCCTATTCGGCTTTCAGGGTGAAACAATTCTCGCCCAGCCGATGCTGATTGTGTTGATCGCCGTACCGTTGCTCATTCAGTCCTACGGTATTTTTGCAGTGGCCTACGGTGCCGCGCTCAAACTTGGTGTACCGTTCCGGGTCGCGGCGCCTTGTGCGATGATCGGCACGTCCAACTTCTTTGAACTGGCTGTGGCGGTGGCGATTTCGCTTTACGGCCTCAATTCCGGCGCGGCACTGGCAACTGTCGTTGGCGTACTGGTCGAGGTGCCGGTGATGCTGTCGCTCGTCGCCTTTGCCAACCGAACGCAACACTGGTTTCCAGAGACCGACAGTTCTTCCAAAGCCTCAACTCGGTCTAGCGCCTGAACCGCTATCGTCCGATGGCGGGGCTATAATAATAGGAACGACGAGGGCTGGTGCGCGTTGAAGCTCTTTTAAACGGATCTTTGCAGGAGCCTGACCATGCCCCAGAGTATCAATCCCGCGAATGAGGAAGTTCTCGCGACGTTCGACGAGCACAGTGCAGGTGATATAGAAGAGGCTCTTGCGGACGCCGAAAAGGCCGCCCGGCGCCAGCGCGGCATCCCCCTCGAACGCCGTGCGGAAATGATGGGGAGAGTTGCGAACGTTCTCGACGAGCGCAAAGAAGAATGGGGCCGGCTGATAACTTCCGAAATGGGCAAGCCGCTCGCCGCCGCCATTGCCGAAGTTGCGAAATGCGCATCCGTCTGTCGCTATTATGCCGATAACGGTCCCAAATTCCTGAGCGACCGGACATATGAATCTGACGCGTCGCGCAGTTTCGTGCGCCATCTGCCGCTCGGGCCAGTCCTCGCCGTCATGCCCTGGAATTTCCCGTTCTGGCAGGCGTTCCGCTTTGCCGCACCGGCCCTCGTTGCCGGCAACGTCGCAATCCTCAAACACGCGTCGAACGTGCCTCAATCAGCACTTGCCATCGAGCAGGCGATCCTGGCCGGAGGCTTCGAGACAGGATCTTTCAAGACGTTACTTATTGGCTCTGAGAAGGTTGAGGGTCTCCTCAAGGACCACCGTATCAAAGCTGCAACGCTGACCGGCTCGGAGGGCGCAGGGCGCGCTGTCGCCGCCACGTCTGGTGGCGAAATCAAACCGACCGTGCTCGAACTTGGTGGCTCCGACCCGTTCATCGTGATGCCGTCCGCCGATCTCGACAAAGCGCTCGACGCAGCCGTGACGGGGCGGACGCTCAACAACGGGCAATCATGTATCGCGGCGAAGCGCTTTCTGCTTCACAGCGATATCCACGACGCCTTTCTCGAACGCTTTCGGGAACGCTTCGAAGGGCTGACCGTCGGCGACCCGATGGAGGAGGCTACCGATATCGGGCCGCTCGCGATGGCGGATATCCGCGACGAACTCGACGCACAGGTCCGTGACAGCGTGACTGCCGGCGCCAAACGCCTTTGCGGCGCCGACGCGATGCGCGACGGCAAGGGGTACTATTTCAAACCCGGCATTCTGACTGACATTCCAAAGAACAGTCCTGCCTACCACGAAGAACTCTTCGGCCCGGTTGCCCTGATCTTCAAGGTGGACAGTATTGACGAGGCCATAGAGACGGCAAACGCGACACGCTTCGGGCTCGGCTCCGCCATCTTTACCGAAGATGAGGGCGAGCAGCAGCAGGCCGCGAGCGAAATCGATGCCGGGGCGACGTTCGTTAATCAGATCGTTGCCTCGGACCCGCGCCTGCCGTTTGGTGGCGTCAAGGCCTCCGGCTACGGCCGAGAGCTTTCCGATCTCGGCATCCGCGAGTTCGTCAACCAGAAAACGATTTCCATCGCGTAGTCTGCATGGTGTCCGTCGGCTCTTCGCTGTATGGTATCAAAAGACCAACAGCTATCGGGAGCAGACCCATGTACCAACGAATTCTGATTGCAACCGACGGGTCGGAACTCGCTGAAAAAGGTGTCAGCGCCGGTCTCGAACTTGCCAAAGCGCTCGGCGCGCACGTTACCATCGTCACCGTGACGCAGCCCTGGACAATTGCTGTTCCCGGCGAAATGGCAGTGGCCTTTCCGGTCAAGGAATACGAACAGGCCGCCCAGCAGGAAGCCAAAACGATCCTCGGGAAGGCCACGAAAACCGCCGAATCCTATGGCCTCACGTGCGATACGCGCCACATTCCCGATGCCTATGCCGCCGATGGGATCATTGAAGCTCAAAAGGACGATAAGAGCGACTTGATCGTGATGGCCTCGCACGGGCGCAGCGGGCTCACGCGCGTCGTACTTGGCAGCCAGGCCAGCGCTGTCGTCTCGCAAAGTAGCGTGCCGGTTCTGATCTGCCGCTAAGGAGACGACCATGGTGCCGGCCGACGATACCGCTGAGCGATACGCCCGCTTCGACAAGTTCCGCTTCGACCGCCCGGCCGATGGCGTTCTCAAACTGACATTCGACAACCCCGAGACTTATAATTCGGTGGATGCCGAGGCGCACCGCCAGCTCGCGTATCTCTGGCCCGAGATCGATGCCGACCCGGCAACACGCGTCGTCATCGTCACCGGCAATGGCAAGGCTTTCTCCGCCGGCGGTGATTTCTCGGTCATTGAGCAAATGCTCGACGATCACGAGATGCGGATGCGGGTCTGGAAAGAGGCCCGCGACCTCGTCTACAACATGATCAACTGCAACAAGGTCATCGTATCGGCCATCAACGGTCCGGCCGTCGGCGCGGGGCTCGTTGTTGGTCTTCTCGCCGATGTATCGATCGCGGCACGCTCTGCCAAAATCGTCGACGGCCACACCCGTCTTGGGGTCGCCGCTGGCGATGCTGCATGCATTATCTGGCCGCTGCTCTGCGGCATGGCGAAAGCGAAATACTACCTGTTGACCTGTCGCCCGATCGATGGCGCCGAAGCCGAGCGGATCGGTCTCGTGTCACTATGCGTTGACGACGAGGCGCTGCAGGACACTGCCATGGAGATTGCCGGAGAGCTTGCCAACGGTGCGCAAAGTGCGATCCGCTGGACGAAGTATGCTCTCAATAATTGGCTCAGGACCGCCGGGCCGACGTTCGATGCCTCGACGGCGTACGAGATGCTTGGCTTTGCAGGCAGCGAAGCGCGTGAAGGGCTTGCCGCGCATCTCGAAAAGCGCCCGCCAAACTTCGCGAAGGAGAGCCCGGTATAAGCCGCATGTTCTGCCACTGGGCGCCACGCAAACAGCCCCTGCGCACGATCGCAGAGGCTGATTGTCGAGCAGTCTGGGCCGAGTAATTCGGGGCGAAAACCAGAGCCGCGCTCCAGGTCTATGCCAGCGCTTCGATCTTGTTCGCCTTCTCAGCGAGAATGTAATAGAACGCGACGCGGTTCTTGCCCCTATCCGCTTTCATCTCTTCGCAGACATCCGCGATCATCTTGTCGAGATCCGCATCGCCATCGGAAAGAGCCAGCTTCTTCTTACACCAGCTGTCGCGAACGCGGGCCAATTCGTCCTTCGAGGAACACGAGACTAGCGAAGCATCGCGGCTGCGAAGCGCGATACCGAGGTGCTTGACAATGCCCTCGACGGCTTTTTCGTTGCAGTCCGGCCGATACTTCTTCACGGCTTCGAGATGTTCAGACATGGGACGTCCTCCGGTCTAAGTCTCAGTATGCACTATTGATTTCAGCCCCGCCGATCAACTCTCTCAAGCCGGGTCCGTTAACATAAATTTCTCTCGCAGCCGACCTCGCGCCCGCCGTCGGACGCGCATAGAATCGCCTGCTCTTGCTACGCTAGCCCACAAACCCACCGAAATGAAGCCAATCGTCAGACGTCGTTGCTTCGCGGGCGCTCAAACGCGGGCTCCGGTCCGACCGAATGGTAGCGGCTGGCCGGCAATCGCCTCGTAAAACGCCTGGTAGGCCG
>CAZWCL010000221.1:0-6386 GCA_964632265.1 uncultured Hyphomicrobiaceae bacterium
TACGTCAGCTATAGATGAGGCCACGGTGACGATCATCCGCGCTGAACGTCACGAAAGTGACGCCGCGTCGATCCTGCCCGACCGGATTGCGAATGATCAGGCGTTGCCGGGCGTCCCTGATGCGCCGCGCCGCCGACGCCTGGGCCTCGGGTCCCGATTTCTCAAGGCGTTGACCGGCGACGATGAATAAGCCCATTGTGGTGCGTTGTGATCTTGCCGCACATTGTGGCCGTTACCAATGCCAATGCGCAGTTGAAACCACAGCCGAAGCACCTATTCTGCACTGCACAATACTGGTCCGTCACGCCGCGGGTGATCGGAGCTTCGGCACTTCTGCCGCCGCCGTCCGCAATCGAGGTTTAGCACCATGAACGAGATGATCTCCTCTGCCGATGTTACGTCGAAAGCGCTGCCCGATGGCGACACTGTTCGCGAAGGCGCGGGACGGCTTGCCGATGCTGGCGAGAGAATTCTCGGCGTTGCCCGCGAGAGCATGGAAAGCGATCAGGCGGCGATTAAGAGTGATTCGGTTCAGCATGCGCTGCACGGCCTTGCGTGGCTTGCGACCTACGTGCAGGCCATACGTCAAATGCACATGTGGGCGGAGCGGCTTGCCGGGGAGGGTCGGTTCAACGATACCGAGCGGTTGATACTGCAAATCGCAGTTCAGGAATACGCTGAGCAGATCAGTGGCGGTATCGCCATGAGCCAAAATGAGATCGTACGTCTTTCCGATCTCGGGGTTCCGCGGGACGAAGCGCGTCGCTTCGCCGACGATGTGGATGCAGTCATCGAGCATTGGCCTGGTGAGGCTGCCAAGGCGGCGCTAGCCGCGGAGATCGCCGCCCAACCCAATGCCACAACATTCGGCGATAGCGGTCTCGACGAAGTTCACGCTGCGATGCAGGAAGAGATGCGCCGTTTTTCGGAATCCGAGGTCAAGCCGCATGCGCACGAATGGCACCTCGCCAACGACTACATCCCTTATGATGTGATCGCGAAGCTCGCCGAGCTTGGCGTTTTCGGGGTCTCGCTGCCGGAAGAATGGGGGGGCATGGGGCTTGGCAAGGAAGCGATGTGCATCGTTTCGGAAGAACTGTCACGCGGGTATATCGGTGTCGGTTCGCTTGGTACCCGCTCCGAGATCGCCGGTGAACTGATCCTCGCCAACGGCACAGACCAGCAGAAGCAGAACTATCTGCCAAAGATTGCGTCCGGCGAACTGATCCCGACTGCGGTCTTCACCGAGCCCAATACCGGGTCGGACCTTGCCTCGCTGCAAACCCGCGCCGTGCCCGACGGGGATGACTACGTTGTCACCGGACAGAAAACCTGGATCACGCATCCGGTGCGCGCCGATATGATGACACTACTCGTGCGCACAAATCCGGATGAGAAAGGCTATCGTGGCCTGTCGATGCTGTTGGCGGAGAAACCGCGCGGAGACGATGACAACCCGTTCCCGGCGGAGGGCATGACCGGCGGCGAGATCGAAGTCCTCGGGTACCGCGGCATGAAGGAGTTCGACATCTCGTTCGACGGTTTTCGCGTGCCAAAGTCGCAATTGCTGGGCGGCGAGGAGGGGCAGGGGTTCAAGCAGCTCATGGCAACTTTCGAGGCCGCACGTATCCAGACGGCGGCGCGCGCGATCGGTGTCGCGCAGGCGGCGATGGACCTGGCGCTTGCCTACGCACTTGATCGGCGTCAGTTCGGCAAAGAGATTTATGCTTTTCCGCGGGTAGCCAACAAGATCGCGATGATGGCGGTTGAGATCATGATCGCGCGCCAACTCACCTATTTCAGCGCCCGCGAAAAGGACCAGGGCCGGCGCTGCGACCTTGAGGCCGGAATGGCGAAGCTACTGGGCGCGCGCATTGCGTGGGCGTCGGCCGACAACGCGCTGCAAGTGCACGGTGGTAATGGTTTCGCGCTGGAATACCCGGTTAGCCGCATTCTGTGCGACGCACGGATATTAAACATTTTCGAGGGCGCCGCCGAAATTCAGGCGCAGGTGATTGCACGCCGGTTGCTCGAGAAGCGGAATTAGGTGCGCTTCCTCTATTGGTCCAACGCCTGGTCCAAGTCTCTGATCAGGTCATCGATCGTTTCGAGGCCGACGGATAGCCGCAGCAGGTTCGGCGGGCAGGGCGTGCCTTCTCCCTCTATGCTTGCGCGGTGTTCGACGAGGCTTTCGACGCCGCCCAAGGAAGTCGCGCGTTTCCAAATCTGAAGCTGCGCCGCTGCCGCAACGGCCGCCTGCTCACCGCCGTTCACACGGATCGAGAGCATGCCGCCGAAGCCGCCACGCATCTGGCGCGTCGCCAGCTCACGGCCGGGCGCGCTTTCGAGGCCTGGATAGAGAACTTCGGCAATACCGGCATGATCCGCCATCGCCTGAGCGATCGCCATGGCACTGCGGCATTGATGCGCGACACGGACGTGCAATGTGCGCATCCCGCGCAGCAGGAGCGCGGCTTCGAAAGGCCCCAGCAAGCTGCCGTGCTGCGCGCGCATGTTTCTGGCACGGACGGCCAGACCGGTGCCCGCGTCATCAAAGGTCAACGAGCCGGCGAGTACATCCGAGTGGCCGTTCAGATATTTCGTCGCCGAATGCATGACGACATCGGCGCCGAGTTTCAGCGGTTGGGTCAGGACCGGGGTGGCGCACGTTGAATCGACGGCGGTCACCGCGCCGGCCCATTCCGCGATCGCGCTTATGGCCTGGATATCGGCCACGCTCCATGTCGGGTTGGCCGGCGTCTCGATCCAAACCAGCCGCGTCTCACCGGGCCGGACCGCGCGCGCCACCGCATCCGCGTTGGTCATGTCGACGAAGGTCGCTTCGATGCCGAAGCCCGGCGCTTCCACTCTTAGCCAGTTCCTCAGCGACCAGTACATCACTTCGGGCACGACGACGTGGGCGGGGCGTTCAAGGCTCAAGAACAGCGATGTCGCGGCCGCCATCCCCGCACCGAACAGCAGGGTCGCGTCGCCGCCTTCCAATTTGGTGATCACGGCCTCAGCCTCGGTCACGGTCGGGTTGTCGGGCCGGCCATAAATCAGCCCGCGGCCGTAGCCCAGATCGGCATCGCGCTCGAATGTCGACGTGATGTGAATGGGCGCGACGATTGCACCGGTCGCGGCATCGATGGCGCCGCCAGCCTGGGCTGCGAACGTCTCCGGCGTTGTGTTTCGCTTTTTGCTCATGACGGATTGTCTAGCGGGCGCGGCGTGTTTCGCCAAGGCCTCGACGACTTCGAGGCGCCGAGGGGGAACGACGCTCAGGCAAGCCGCTGCGCCAGCCAATGGATGCTACGTCCGTCGATAAAGGGAAGGCAGATGCCAAGCCCGATCATGCAGACGATAATCAGGCTTTTGTGCGATGCTCGATGGGCGGCAGGGCTTAATCTTTAGGGCATTATTTATATGAGGAGGCGCGCGAATGTCCGAACTCGAAATCCGCCCATTGGCGGCGGCGCTTGGAGCCGAAATCTTTGGGGTCGACCTTGCCGGCAACCTCTCCGAGAGCACGATTGCCGACATTCGACAGGCTTTACTCGACCATGGCGTGGTGTTCTTTCGCAACCAGTCGCTTGATGTCGACCAGCACAAAGCGCTCACGCGGCGGTTCGGTGATATCTTCATTCACCCGAATTTCAGCGGTGGCATGAGTGATCCCGAGGTTGTCGATATCGTTCGTAAACCGGACGATACGCGCATCGTGGGAGAGGAGTGGCATACCGATACGACCATGATGGCAAAGCCGCCGATGGGAGCCTTGCTCTATGCCATCGATGTGCCGCCAGTTGGCGGCGATACGCTGTTTTCCAGCCAGACGCTGGCCTATGAACGCCTTTCAGACGGCATGAAAAGGATGATTGATCCGCTCAAATGCTGGCATAGCGATATCCGCGTCGCTGGCCCCGCGGTGGCGTCCGCACAAAGCCAGCGCTCGACCAAGGCGCGTACGGATGACGCGTGGTGCGAGACTCGGAGCCTGCATCCGGTCGTCAGAACGCACCCTGAGACCGACCGTAAATGCCTGTTCGTCAATCATTCCTACAGCGTTGCCTTCGAGGGAATGACGGACGATGAGAGCGAGCCTCTGCTCGACTTCTTGATGGACTGGGGGCACCGGCCGGAGTTTACCTGCCGCTTTCGCTGGGAGGCGGGGTCTCTCGCCTTCTGGGACAACCGCTGCGTCAAGCATCTCGCGATCCATGACGTGCAAGGCCATGAACGCATCATGCGGCGGATCCAGATCGACGGTGATCCCGTCAGATAGCCTGTTCAAAGCGCGCTTGATACGCCATGATGGCGCTTGCCTCGGTCTCCGGTGCTTGCTTGACTGGGCGTTACGACAACAACAACCGCTCGGTGTCCGGTCATCGCAGCGTTTCGGTATACGCCCCAGGGAGGCCACCGCCCATGAAGTTCGGCATCGCGATGTTTATGACCGACTATTCGATCTCTCCGGCCGATCTCGCACGGGCGTGTGAAGAGCGTGGTCTCGAGTCGCTTTGGGCGCCGGAACACAGCCACATCCCTGTCTCGCGCAAATCGCCGTGGCCGGGCGGCGCTGAACTGCCCAAGCAATACTACGATGTCATGGACCCGTTCGTGTGCTTGTCAGCCGCCGCCGCTGTGACGACCAAGCTCAAGCTTGGCACCGGTATCGCCCTCGTCATTCAGCGCGACACGATACAACTCGCGAAAGAAGTTGCCTCGCTTGACCGCATTTCGAACGGGCGCTTTCTGTTCGGTGTTGGCGGTGGCTGGAATGAAGAGGAGATGGCGAACCACGGTACCGAGTTCAAATCGCGCTTTAAACTGATGCGCGAGAAAATCGAGGCGATGCAGCAGATTTGGACCCAGAGCAAGGCCGAGTATCACGGTGATCTCGTTGACTTCGATCCGATCTACGCCTGGCCAAAGCCCGTTCAGACGCCGCATCCACCCATCATCGTCGGCGGCGGGTTCCCACATGCCGCGCGCCGCGCCATCCGCTATGGGGATGGTTGGATTCCGCTCGGTGGCCGCATGGAGCTGGCCGACATCCTGCCGGCGTTTCACAAGATGGTGGAAGAGGCCGGCCGCAAACCGGAAGACATTCCGATAACAAACTTCGGCCCGCCGCTTACCCAGGAAACGGTCGACCAGAGCGCGGACGCCGGAGTGGACCGCATCGTCTTCTCGCTGCCGTCGGATGATGATGGCGCAGCAACGCTCGCCAAACTCGACCAAGTCGCCGAATTCAACGGGAGATATTGAGTAGCGGTGAACCGATGCTGGTGGTCGACGTGAAGGCGGCTGCTACTTTCTCCGCGATTTGTTCTACTGGCGCATCGATCGGCAAAGTCCATACGTCCATTTCGTCTGCCGCCGCCGGCTCCAGGGTTGCGAGCTGACTATCAAGCAGAGCGAGCGGCATGTAGTGGCCGGTGCGCTTTGCCATGCGTCCTGCAATAGTCTCGCGAGGACCGGTCAGATGCAGGAAGCACACGTGACTACCGCTGGCGCGCAGGCGCTCGCGATAAGCGCGACGGAGAGCGGAGCACGCCAGCACCGGGGTTCCGCCCTCGGCCTCGATGCGAGTTGCTTCAGCGGCGAGGGCGTCGAGCCATGGCCAGCGGTCGGCATCACTCAGGGGAATACCGGCTGCCATCTTGGCGCGATTGGCGGCCGGATGGCGGTCGTCGCCCTCGATGAACGTCCAGTCCATCTTTGCCGCCAAAGCCTGTCCGAGGCTCGATTTTCCGGAGCCGCTCACGCCCATGACGATAACAATCATGCGCCGGCCTGCGGATCGTCGTCGGGCTGGACCCAGGGACCATGATGGTCACCGTCGCGATCGACCCGGCGAAAACCATGAGCCCCGAAGCGGTCGCGCTGTGCTTGAACAACCGCCGTCGGCAGTTGCTTCTTACTTAGCGCATCGGCGTAGGCCAGTTATGCGGTCAAGACCGGCGCGGGCGTTGCCGATTGAATTGCGGCAACGGCGACGTTGCGCCAGGCAGGCAACCGGCCGACGAGGCTGGCTGCAAGCTTCGGCACTGCCAGCGCATCGGGCGCGTCCGGCTGGCCGTCAAGCGCGCTCGCGATATCGTCGAGCATGCGCATCCTGAGGATGCTTCCGGCACGCCAGACGCGGCAGACGGAGGGCAGCGTACCCGTCCAGCCTTTCTCGCGGGCGGCCGCCGCGTAGATTCCGAGGCCCTGTGAGAGCGCGACCAGCATGGCACCGGCCAATGCCTGCTCTATGTCACCAACCAGGTCATGTTCCGCGGTAAGGTTGAACCCCGTCGCAGGACGGTTCTGCACCGCCTGCTGCATCACGCGGCGCGTTACGTGCGTGCCAGATACCTGACGGGCGCCGACGGCTTCCA
>CAZWCL010000222.1:0-6352 GCA_964632265.1 uncultured Hyphomicrobiaceae bacterium
ATCCACGCTGACGAGAACTCGACCTACATCGCAGGTGAGCGATGGCATTCTGACGTCTCTTGTGACGCCAGGCCGCCACTGGGCTCCATTCTTTACTTGCACACCGTCCCTGCCACTGGCGGCGATACGATGTTCGCCAACATGTATGCCGCCTATGATGCGCTTTCAGATCGCATGAAGAGCTATCTCGAAGGTTTGACCGCACATCACGACGGTGCACCGCAGTACCGTGGACGCTACAAGGACCTCGGCGTCGAAGATGCCGGCAAAGTTTACCCGTCCGCTGATCATCCGGTCGTGCGCCGGCACCCGGAGACGGGACGCAAGTGCCTCTTCGTCAATCCGATATTCACAACAAAGATCAATGACCTGCCGCGCCATGAAAGTGACTCTGTTCTGCGCATGTTGTTTGAGCATACGCAGAACCCGGATTTCCAGGTCCGCTTTCGCTGGCGCCCTGGTTCAGTTGCTTTCTGGGACAACCGTTGCGTTCAGCACATTGCAATCTGGGACTATTTCCCCAATGTGCGCTCCGGTTACCGGGTCACGATCGAAGGCTCGGCACCGGCCTAATGACCTATGCGGACCTGCCCGGTGCAGGTCCGCGATCAACGGAGGCATCCCTTGAACAAACTTTTAATCGCGTTCGTCGCGGCGCTTTTCATCCTGCCAAGTGCACTGACAGGCACCATGGCTAACGCCGCCGAACCCGACAATACGCTGGTGGTCGAACTGACCAACGGCGGCAAGGTGGAGATCGAGTTGCTGCCTGGCCGCGCGCCAAAGCACGTCGCGCGCGTCAAACAACTGGTTCAGAAAAAATTCTACGACGGCATCGTCTTCCATCGCGTGATCCCGGGCTTCATGGCCCAGACCGGCGACCCGAAGGGTACCGGCACCGGCGGCTCCGACGAGCCTGACCTACCCGCCGAGTTCACCGATTACCAGTATCGGCGCGGGACAGTCGGCGCCGCTCGCACCGCTAATCCGGACAGCGCCAATAGCCAGTTCTTTATCTGCTTTGATGACAATGGCTGCGCACATCTCACTAGCAAGTACACCGTGTGGGGACAGGTTATCGACGGCATGGAACATGTCGACAAAATCACCGGCCCCAAGGATCGTATGGCAAAAGTTTACCTGAAGTCCAACCCGCGCTAATCATCATAGCGACGACGCGCTGACAGGCGCCATTCCTGCTTGGCCGGCATCAAGCCCGGCCGAGCGTTTTGTTTTTCTCCCATCTCAAAACGAAAATCACAAAAGGCAAGCCCACCACATGGCTGATCCCGAGAACACATTGATCATGGAAACCACGAAGGGACGCGTTGTAATCGAGCTGCGTCCGGACCTTGCGCCGCAACACGTCGAGCGCATTAAGAAGCTGACTCGCGAGAACTTCTACGACGGCGTCGCCTTTCACCGCGTAATCGATGGCTTCATGGCCCAGACCGGCTGCCCGCACGGCACCGGCACCGGCGGCTCCAACTACCCCAACCTGCCGGCCGAATTCAACGACGAGCCCCACGTACGCGGCGTCTGCTCGATGGCTCGCGCCGCTGCACCGAACTCCGCCAATAGCCAATTCTTCATTTGCTTCGACGACGCCCGCTTCCTTGACGGCCAATATACAGCCTGGGGCAAGGTCACCGAAGGCATGGAAAATGTCGACCAGATCAAGCGTGGTGAACCCGTCCAGGACCCTGACAAGATTACCTCCCTCGAGGTCGCTGCCGACAAAAGTTGATCTGAGCTGGTGACGGCTGCTCCGTTGTTCGACCGGCTCGAGTTGTGCGACGGAGCAGGCAAACATGCAAACCGACGATTTCGATTTTGACCTTCCAGAGGATCGCATCGCGCTGCGCCCCGCCGAGCCGCGTGATACCGCACGCCTGCTCGAAGTCTCGCCCGATGACCTTGCTGACCGCACGGTTCGCGACCTGCCCTTGCGCCTGCGCCCCGGCGATATTCTCGTCTTTAATGATACCCGCGTGATTCCCGCGGCCCTGACCGGCGTGCGCCAGCGCGGCGATAGCACGGCGCGGATAAACGTCAACCTGCACAAGCGTCTCGATGCATCGCGCTGGCGCGCCTTCTGCCGCCCGGCGCGCAAGGTGGAGATCGGCGAGATCATCGCATTCGGTCAATCGAGCAGCCACTCTAGCGTTGTCTGCGAGTTCGGCCGGCTCGATGCCCGCGTAAGCGCCAAATACGACGGCGGCGAGGTGGAGCTGACCTTCGATCTTGCCGGCCCGGTCCTCGACGACGCCATAAACGCCGCGGGCGCCATGCCGTTGCCGCCCTATATCGCCGCGCGCCGGCCGGCTGATGCGAGGGACCAAGATCATTACCAGACCGTTTATGCCGAAAAAGACGGCGCTGTCGCAGCCCCGACCGCCGGCCTCCATTTCACTGATCGGCTCTTTCGAGAGCTGAAAGCGGCGGGGATAGAAACGGCTTTCCTCACCTTGCACGTGGGCGCGGGAACGTTTCTGCCTGTCAAAACCGATGATCCTGAAAAGCACGACATGCATGCCGAGTGGGGCGAGATTACTGCTGACGTTGCCGCACACCTCAACGCGAGCAGGCGCACCGGCGGCCGTCTAATTGCTGTTGGCACTACTGTCACCCGCCTTCTTGAAACGGCAGTGGACAACGACGGCGTCATTCGGCCCTGGTGCGGCGACACTTCCATCTTTATAAGGCCCGGGCATACGTTCCGCGCGGTCGACGCGATGTGGACCAACTTTCATCTGCCGCGCTCGACACTCTTTATGCTCGTGGCAGCGTTCGCTGGGCTTGAGCGCATGCAAACGGCTTATCGCCATGCCGTCGTGGCGGGGTATCGATTCTACTCCTACGGCGATGCCAGTCTACTGTGGCCGAAGATCCCGGCCACGCGTCCACCACCCGCGATACCCTGATCGTGAGCCGACACCCATGAGCGCGATTGATCTCGAACCGGCCGCAGCCTCGCAAGCAGCCCCCTTCCGCTTCAAGCTTGCGGCCACCGACGGTGCCGCCCGGTCGGGCGCCATCGCCACATCGCGCGGCGAGATCCGCACGCCAGCCTTCATGCCGGTCGGGACAGCCGCCACCATCAAGGCCGTTTATCCGGACCAGGTTCGCGCCGCCGGCGCCGACATTGTCCTCGGCAATACCTATCATCTGATGCTTCGCCCCGGCGCCGAGCGCATCCGCCGTCTCGGCGGACTGCACGCGTTCATGCGCTGGGATCACCCGATCCTCACCGACAGTGGCGGCTTTCAGGTTATGTCGCTCGCCAATCTGCGCAAACTTACAGAGGAGGGCGTCGCCTTCCAGAGCCACATTGACGGGTCGCGACATATGCTGACGCCCGAGCGTGCAATCGAGGTGCAATGTCAGCTCGGCGCAGACATTCAGATGCAACTCGACGAGTGTATTGCTTTGCCTGCTGAACACGGCGAGGTCGCCCGCGCCATGGAGCTGTCTCTGCGGTGGGCCGATCGCTCGAAGGCTGCGTTTGAGCAACTCGGCGATCCGGCCCAAGCGCTTTTCGGGATTGTGCAGGGCGGCACGTTTGCGGATCTGCGCCGCCATTCTGCGGAGGCCCTCGTGGAGCGCGATCTGTCTGGCTATGCTGTTGGTGGCCTTGCTGTTGGTGAGGGCCAAGAAGCGATGCTTGCAACGCTGGAGGCGACGTTGCCCTATTTGCCGACAACCAAGCCACGCTATCTAATGGGCGTCGGCACCCCGTCGGACCTGATCGAGGCTGTCGCGCGCGGCATCGACATGTTCGACTGCGTTATGCCGACCCGCTCCGGCCGTCACGGCCAGGCATTTACGTGGGGCGGGCGCGTCAATCTCAAGAATGCGCGTCATGCAGAAGATGCGAACCCTCTCGATCCCTTGAGCAAGTGTCCCGCCGCCACAGAATATTCGCGGGCTTATCTGCACCATCTCATGCGCTCGGGCGAATATCTGGGAGCGATGTTGCTGTCCTGGTCCAACACCTGGTTCTACCAGGAACTCATGCAGGCCATGCGCGAGGCCATTTGCGCCGGCAGGTTCGACGCGTTTCGCAGCACATGGCGCGATCGGCTGAATAGCACTGAGCCGGCCGGCCAATAACTGATCGCTGTTGGTTATTGACGATTAGCGCCAATTAAACTTCAGTGAGGTGTTGACCGACCGGGACACCATCCGTAAGTTCCGCGCACTCAGGCGGCCGACGGTCGCCGAGGGCCCGTAGCTCAGCTGGTAGAGCAACTGACTTTTAATCAGTAGGTCACAGGTTCGAACCCTGTCGGGCTCACCAATATTTTCAATGGGTTAGACACACGTCACGGCAGGCGTGAAAATTTTCAACTACCACATGACTACCACGCTCAGATGCGGCCTATCTGAATTTTCGTTCCTTTGGATTCCTTCTCCTCTCTAGTTTCCGATGCTGCAAATCCGCGAGGAGGAGAGCTTCACGAAGGGCCGCATCACTGTTCGCGGCAAGGCTCGGCCCGCGCGTCCATCTCGTGTCGAGCATCCGACGGCAGCCTGGATTGCCTACGGGATTTATGGTTTCGATTTGGGGTTGCCGTCCCGGTCAAGCCGGTATGCCAAGGGCTTATGATGGGGTGCCGCCCCAGTTGCCCTGTCGCACAATGACCTGCCTAGGCATCACGAAGTGCCAGATAGACGCCTGCCTGCGAGGCACCGACCTCCTGCATGATCTCTCTGATGAGCTTGCCCTTCGCGCGTAGCGCCCTCACGCACTTCGGATCGATCCGCTTTTCGGGTCCCGGCTTGCGCCCCTCCTTCTTAAGCCGCACGGAGAAGCAAATTGAGGACCTAAGGCGGCGCAGTAACCGTCCGGCCTGCACCGCCTTATGTGACGTCACCTTCCCGTCCATGATGTCCGTCTAGATTTAATCGGGCGGGACATTCATGGCATCAAGACCGATAACTTCACGTCAGCGATGGAGCGACGCGTTTAAGAAGCGTCTCGTGGCGGAAGCGAGGCAGTCGGGTGAAACGGTGGCGCAGATTGCACGGCGCTATGACCTCGATGGGCGACGGGTATCGAATTGGATGAAGAAGTTCAGCTCTGAGGCGGCACTGGTGCCGGTCGAAGTGATGCCGGACGACGGCAAATCGCCGATGGGGGCGACCACGAATGAGATACCCCGCATCCGAAAAGCTTGAGATCATTCGCATCGTCGAGCGATCGCATCTGCCGGCCAAACAAACGCTGGCCAAGATCGGCGTCTCTCGACCAACGTTCTATCGGTGGTACGATCTATATCGCCGGTTTGGGGAGGCTGGTCTCGAAGACCGACGCGCCGGGCCGAAGCGCCCGGCGTGGAACCGCATACCCGACGAGGTGCGCGGCAAGATCATCGATATGGCGCTCGACAAGCCAGACCTATCGCCCCGCGAATTGGCCGTTACGTTCACCGACGAGCGCTCATACTTCGTCTCGGAAGCCAGTGTTTACCGGCTTCTGAAGGCGCCGGCCTGATCACGTCGCCTGCCTACATCGTCGCCTGGAAGCTGTGTTCGACCATGAAGGCCAACGATGTCACCGACACACTGGAAATGGCGCTCGCGGCGACAGGGCTCGATCGAGCCGATGTCCGGCATCGCCCGCGCCTGCTTTCAGATAACGTCTCCAGCTACGTCGCCGGCGACCTCGCGGATTGGATGTTAGAGCATGACATGAAACATATCCGAGGTGCGCCATACCATCCGATGACGCAGGGTAAAATCGCCTCTCAGCGTTTGCGTGCAAACGCTTGCCGGCCAGCGGAGACGCTGGCATCAGACGCTCAAGAACCGCATCCTGCTGGAGCACTATTTATCTGCCCGGCGATCTGGAAGCTCAGATCGATGCGTTCGTCGGCTACTACAATCACTATCGGTACCACGAAAGCCTCGGCAACCTCACGCCCGCTGACGTCTACTTCGGGCGCGGCCAGACCATCTTATTAAACAGAGCAAGGATCAAACGACAGACATTCGAACAACGACGCTTGCAACACCAAAAACAAGCCGCTTAAATCAACCCAACCGATGACCCAGATCCTCCTCTAGATTAGCCGCGCGGGTCTCAACGATTATGATGACGGACATTCACGACCTTAGGGTTTTTTGCGTTGTTTTGCCGAAATGAAACTAAGCTGGCCTCGTCTCCGGGGCCGTCTTCTGTCGAAATGGTGATGTCGATGGCCTCGGGGGACGGTACATATTGTTCGCTGCGTTTGTCTTGAAGGCGCTTCAACTCATGCATTGCGCGATAGAGCGCCCGCTCAAGTTGGGCCTCGTGTCTGCCGATCCGGTTCATGGTGTCGACATGAACCACAAACGGTTCCGTCGG